>CAZCWE010000218.1:0-7443 GCA_964502285.1 uncultured Spirulina sp.
GGGGGATTGAAGGATGGTGTAGGCTCTTGAGATGGATTTGTGTATAAGCAGTAGCGAGGAGAGAGAGAGAGGGTGAGAACGAGGGTCATCGTCTAGGCAGACCCTTGCCTGGGTTATGAGCTTTGGGGTTGGGGGATCGTGATATCGATGGTTTGGACGGTTGCACCGAGGGTGTTCAAGGGGGGGTCAATCGCGGTCGAATTGCCAACGATTAACATCGTGAGTTGCTCCGGGTTGAGATGGGTTTGGGCGGCTTCGAGAATGTCCTGTGCTGTCGTGCGTTTGACAGCTTCTTGATAGCTGAAGATGAAGTCCGTGGGATAGCCGTAATATTCGTACCGCATCAACCGGGAAATCAGTTGAGATGGGGATTGAAAATTAAACACAAAGGAATTCAAAATTGATTCTTTGGCGTAGGCGAGTTCCGCACCGGAGACGAGGGTGGTGCGAATCGTGTCGATTTCCGTTTGGAGGGCGGTGATGAAGGGGACGGTGGCTTCGGAGCGGGTTTGTCCCCCGGCGATGAACAGACCCGGATAGTCATAGCGGGGACTCCAAAACCCATAGACGGAATAGGCGAGGCCTTGGCGCGATCGCACCTCATTAAACAACCGCCCCCCAAAGCCATTCAGCACCCCATTCATTACACTCAACGCCGGATAATCCGGGTCGCTCAATTCGCCGCCCAAATGCCCCACGTAGATGTAACTCTGGGTGAGTTGGGGTTGCTCCACAAAAAAGAGATTACCCGAATCAACGGGTTCCACCGCAGGCAACTCCGGCAAATTGGCCACCGCTGCGGGTTGCCAATCCCCAAAGGCGGACGCAATCATCGCCTTCATCGCCGTCGGGTCAAAATCCCCCACAATCCCCAGCAGCATCTGCTCCGGGCGGAAGGACTGTTGATAGAACTGGATGAGATCCGCCCGGTCGATATTGTCGAGATCCGCGTATTCAACGGTGCGGGCGTAGGGGTGATCGGGGCCGTAGATGTGTTTGTCAAATTCACGGCGGGCGATGTCGTCGGGGTTATCGTTGCGACGGGCGATCGCCCCTTGCCATTGTTGTTTTTCGAGGGCGATTTTATCCTCGCGAAAGGCTGGCTGTTGCAGCACTTCGGCAAAGAGATCAAACACGGGTTCGAGGTCTTCACTGAGGCTGCTAAAACTGGCACTCCCGGAGGAGGAATCAATGCCCGTTTCAATGGAGGCGGCCCGCTGTTCGAGAAATTCGTTGATTTCGTCGGGGCTGTGGGCTGTGGTGCCGCCGTTGCGCAGCACCGCGCCGGTAATGCTAGCGAGGCCGACTTTGTCGCTGGGTTCGAGGCGATCGCCCGTCCGGAACAACGCCTGACCATCCACTAGGGGCAGTTCATGGTCTTCGACGAGGTAAACCACGATGCCATTGGGGAGGGTATAGCGTTCATAGTCCGGGAGTTCTACCGCCCGCAGCGGGGGAAAGTCTAACTCTGTGTAATGTTGAGCCGTGGCGGCAGCCACCGTCGGAGCCGAGAGGACGACCATCAGCAGGGAACCGCAGACAAGGAGCAGTCGTTTGAGCCAAACCGCTTGCCGACCGAGAAAGAAAAATCGTTGACGCATAGTGGACTGTTAATGATTGCTGGAGGACTAGGGCTTATTGAGGGGAATTTTGGTTGAGAATTTTCCCGATGGTTTTGTTCGTCGGGACAAAGGTTTCGCGGGCGATGCGTTGAATTTGGGCGGGGGTGACGGTGTCGATCGCATCTAAATAGCGAAACACATTGCGCCAATTGCCCGTTTTGCCGTCGTATTCCGACAACAGGCGCGACATCCCACTATTGGAATCGAGCGATCGCAACAATCCCGCCTTCGCCTGATTCTTCACCCGCTCCAACTCCTGCGCGGTCACCGGCTCGGTCTTTAACCGTTCGATCTCGCCATGGAGCGCCGTCGCCACGGCCTCCACATCCTGACCCGGAGCCGTCATCGCGTAAAACAGCAACATATTCGGGTACTTATCCCCCGGAAAGCCACCAAAGCCCGCCGCTGAGAGCGCAACCTGCTGCTCTTGCACCAGGGACTTATAGAGCCGCGACGTGCGACCATCACTCAAGATCGCCGCCATCAAGTCGTAGGCCATGCTATCAGGGTGCATCAAGTTGGGGCGGTGATAGCCTTCGAGATACCAAGGCTCAGACTCCAGGCTCAGGGTGACGCTGCGGGGTTCGGTTTGGGGCGGCTCCACCACCGTCACTTCCGGGGCGGCCGGGCGGCTGGGGTAGCGGCCAAAATAGGTTTGCGCCAATTGTTTGACCCGACGCGGCTGCACATCCCCGACGATCGCAATGGTCAGGTTATTCGGCACATAGTAGGTTTCAAAAAAGTCATAGACATTTTGCCGCGTCAAATTGCGGATGTCCTGGTTATGGCCAATCACCGGGCGGCCGTAGGGATGCACCTCATAGGCTGCATCGAGAAACGCCTCAACCATCTGACCCACGGGGGAATTGTCCGTGCGCCAGCGTCGCTCTTCGAGGATCACCTGTTGCTCTTTGAAAAATTCCCGAAACACCGGGTCTAAGAAGCGTTCCGACTCCAGCGACATCCACAATTCCAGCTTATTGGAGGGCAGGCTGTAGGTGTAGATGGTGTAGTCCGCTGAGGTGGCCGCATTCAGACCCACGCCGCCCGCCTGTTCCACAATTTGCCCAAACTGGTTTTGGATTGCCAGGTCTCCCGCTTCAGCTTGCAGAGCTTCAAATTGAGCGTTGAGTTGCTCTAGTTTTTCGGTATTCTCTGCTGCTTGGGCGGCTTTGATCTGGGCGTTGACCTCATCCAACTGATCGAGTAATTTCGCTTCGCTGGCATAGTCGCGCGTGCCGATTTTCGTCGTGCCTTTGAAGGCTAAATGCTCTAAAAAGTGCGCGACTCCGGTTTGACCGTCCGGCTCATCCACGCCCCCCACATCGGCATAGGTGGCGAAGGAGACCACCGGGGCATCGTGACGTTCAAGGACGATAAATTTTAAGCCATTATCGAGGGTGAATTCGGTGATGTTGGATTTCACCCGGTCGAGGTAAGGCTGCATCGAGGAACTGGGGGTTTGGGCGGCGGCGCTGGGGGTGAAGAGACACCAGAGGAGCATAACCAGGCTCAAACCAAGGGCCAGGGGTTGAATTCGAGAGTGCGATCGCATCACAGGCATAGGGGGACTTCTAAAACAATAGTCATCTCAAGGGTTAACCACTGCACAACAGCAGCAATGGCATCATCCAGATGGGGATTATCCCATCCTTTTAATAGTGCCTTAATTTTTTAGCAATCTGCCGCAACCTGTCCCAGAAATCCGCCCATCTATGCAGGAACGACAGCAAAATTCGCTATGGTATTCCAAGGAAAACCACTCAATCACCTCAGTTCATCATTCATGGCAGATCAACTCATTCGCGCCACCGCCGCCGACGGAGGGATTCGGGCTGTGGGCGTGATCAGCACCCGCCTCACCGAAGATGCTCGTCAACGTCACACCCTTTCCTACGTCGCCACCGCCGCCCTCGGCCGCGCCATGACCTCAGGACTCCTCCTCGCCTCCAGCATGAAACAGCCCGAATCGCGGGTGAATCTCCGGATACGGGGCGATGGCCCCCTCGGCGGTCTCCTCGTCGATGCGGGGCTAGACGGTACGGTGCGCGGCTATGTTACGAATCCCACCGTGGAAATTCCCCCCAATGCGCGGGGCAAACTCGATGTGGGCGGTGCGATCGGCAAGGGCTTTCTCTACGTCGTCCGGGATGTGGGCTATGGCTACCCCTATTCCAGTACCGTGGAATTGGTCTCAGGGGAAATTGGCGATGATGTGGCCCATTACCTCCTCACCTCCGAACAAACCCCATCGGCGCTGTTGGTGGGGGTTTTTGTGGGGTCTGAGGGGGTCACCGCGGCCGGTGGCCTGTTGCTGCAAGTGTTGCCCAAGGCCGCCCGTGATGAATCCCTCGTCGAACTCCTGGAAAGCCGCATAGGTGAACTCCAAGGCTTCACCCCCCTCTTGCAAGCGGGCAAAACCCTCCCGGATATTTTAGACAGTCTCTTAGGCGATTTAGGCTTGCAGATTTTCCCCGAAGTGCAGATGGTACGCTACCAATGCGACTGTTCGTTTGAGCGGGCCTTGGGGGCGTTGAAACTGTTTGGCGTGCCGGAATTGAAGGACATGATTGAAAAAGACAAGGGAGCCGAAGCCACCTGCCATTTTTGCGGCGAAGTCTATCAAGCCGATGTGCCGCATCTCAACCAACTGATCGCCGACTTAGAGGCAGAGTTAGGCTAAGGTGAAACGCGATTCAGTTTAGGGAGAGCCATTGCATGGATAAGGGAAAAATTCTCGCGATTATTACCGGCGCGATCTCGGTCATTTTGGCCGTGGGGTATTTACTGCTGGTGGAATTATTGGATCTGCGGGGGGAGATGATTCCGGCCCCGATGGATTTAGGCGCGTTGTGGAGGATGTGGTAGACGATGACACGCTATGCCGTGGTGGGAACAGGGGCGATCGGGGGGTACTATGGCGGCCGGTTGCAGCGGGCGGGCCATGCGGTGCATTTCCTCGCCCGCAGTGATTACGACCATCTCCAAACCCAAGGTTTGCGGGTGGATTCGGTCTATGGAGATTTCCATTTGCCGACGGTGCAGGTCTACGATGATCCGGCGAAGTTGCCGCCCTGTGAGGTGGTGCTGATCGCCCTCAAGGCGACGCAGAATCACCAACTTGCCCAGATTTTACCGCCGCTCCTGGCTCCCAATACAACGATCTTGGTGTTGCAAAACGGCCTTGGGGCTGAGGTGGAATTAGCGGCCCACTTTCCCCACAATCCGATTGTGGGGGGGCTGTGTTTTATTTGCTCCAATAAGGTGGGGCCGGGACATATTCGCCATTTGGACTATGAGAAGGTGGCGATCGCCCAATACGCCCCCGACTATGCCCCCTGCGGGATCACACCGGAACTAGAACGCATCCATGGCGATTTCGCCCAAGCCGGGATTGAAATTGTGATGCAGCCCCATTTACTCCAAAGTCGTTGGGAAAAGCTGGTGTGGAATATTCCCTATAACGGCCTGTCGGTGGTGTTGGATGCTCAAACCAATGCCCTGATGGAGCATCCCCCGACGCGCCAACTCGTCGAAGACTTGATGGATGAAGTGGCGATCGCTGCCTCGGCCTGCGATTGCACGATTACCCCAGAATTCCAGCAAACCATGCTCACCCACACCGAAGAAATGACCCCCTACCTGACGAGCATGAAACTGGATTACGAAGCGGGCCGACCCCTCGAAGTGGAGGCGATCGTCGGCAATCCCCTGCGCTGGGCCACGGCACGGGGCGCGATCCTCCCCAAAATCACCATGCTCTACCACCAATTGCAATTCTGCGATCAGCGCGATCGCTGTCCTTAACCCTAGGGCGGTATCGCTGTCAGGGTCTTGGTTCTGATGCAGAGGCAGACGGTTGAGACCGACCGCTCAATGGGCGTAGCCAGTGGTGATAGATACCGTAGGTCAAAAACAACACCAGACTGCCCTGGACAATGTACATCAAATGGGAAATCCATGGCCCTTGGGTCATGAAATAGAACTGCATCGGAAATTGCCGTAGATCCCCGCTGACATCACCAATTTTGAGCCATATTTTTGACATCAGCACCGACAGAATCAGTGCTTGGATCGATTGTCGCATTGTCCAGTTTTGAGTTTCTAAATATTGCACTAAACATGCAGCAAGCACCGGAATGACATTTAATAAATGGCGCGACTCACTGCCTAACGCGAGCATCACGCCAAACATGATCCACAGCGTCAAACCCATGCCATAGGAGCGAATTGCTTTACAAATGGGCTGCCAAAAGAATGTGATTAAAATAATCAGCGGCCCCCAGTAAAGGACATGGGCCAGCCAAAAAACACCCGGTTGTAAAATACTCGTTAAAACCCGTAAATAGAGGTTATGACCAAATGTTGAATCATTGCCGGGAGCGGTGGCAAGTTGTCCGGTGATGTAGTCGATCGCACCCAAAAAAACGAGCGCGAGATAAAACGATTTTGAGGTGAAGTAGCAACGCCAGGCTGACCACTGAATCAGGCGTTGATCCTTTAATAATTCTGCGAAGCTGAGGCATAGGTAAGCCACTGCGATCGCAGCACTAAGATACCCCACCGATTCAATGGGTTTACCCCGACCGAGATAGTCGTGATCTCCCGGAATCAGGGCGTGCATATAGATGAAGCCGCCGATGCTAGGCAGGGCAGCGAGGGCGAATCGCCACGGCCAGCGGGTGATCGGTTGCGGGGCAAGCGCCGGGCGATCGTCACGGGGAAACATCAGAAAAAAGCCGCCCATATATGCGGCCGAAGTCCAGGTAAACGAACCAAGCAGGGTTAACCCGTAAAGGGCGAGGGTGTTGCGGGTGAGATAGGCGTAAAACATCGCCATCCCGATCGCATAGGCGACGGCATCCGTGCGCACGGAAATGTAGGTTAATTCCTTCAACACAAAGAAATTCACAAAGAGCGCGATCGCCCCCAGCCAAAACCCCAGGGATTGCAAGCGCAACACCTCACTAATCTTCAGCCACATCCAGGCCGCTATCCCCAGGCTTACCGTATTCAGCAGAATAAACGCCGTAATCACATGGTCAGGGGTTGGAGACACAAAACTCAGTTTGAGCATCCCAAACACCAGCAGCGACGGCAAACTCCGCGCCACCCAAAACCGATTCACCCCCGCCGCCATGCGTCCTGGAAAATCCTGCGCCAATTCACCATAAAGCACATCAAACCCAAAACCCTGATTGAAATGGACGCGATCCGCATTCACCAGCGTCCACAAACCCCACAGGAGCACCCCTCCAATGAGTAACACCGCGCGGCGCTGCTGTTTGGACTCTAGACGGTTGAGGAGGGGCGGCAAGGCGGGGCGGGACATAGTGCGATAGGTGAAATGGACAAGCCTTAATTATGCCTGAACTCTGTGCCCCATCATGCTGCGATCGCTTCCGAGAATTGGGATCGGGCTTGATCGCTGCAACGGTCTACAACACACCTTTAGAGCTGGGAATCTGGTGAGCGCGGCGGGGGTCAACTTCGACGGCCATGCGGAGGGCGCGGGCGAAGGCTTTGAAGGTGGCTTCGATGATGTGGTGGGAGTTGACCCCGGCGCGTTGGGTGATGTGGAGGGTGAGTTGGCTATGGTTGACGATCGCAACGAAAAACTCGCGCACCAGTTGCGTATCGTAACTGCCGACGCGCTCCGTGGGAATGTCGAGGCCATAACTGAGGTGGGGGCGGCCCGAAAAGTCGAGCACGACTTCGACGAGGGCTTCATCGAGGGGGGCGATGAAATGGCCGAAACGGTGGATTCCTTTGCGATCGCCCAAGGCCTGGGCCATCGCCATGCCGAGGGTAATCCCCACAT
>CAZCWE010000219.1:0-1425 GCA_964502285.1 uncultured Spirulina sp.
GAACCCATTGGTGATATTCCCGAACCCGTTACCTACTACAGCCAGCAGTCCGCCCTTAAAGAGACAAAGACACTGTTCCCTGAATATCGAGACATCTATACCGAAGTGCAGCAAGGGAACCTGCGCCGCTTAGACAAAGCTTGGCAACGCTGGCGTAAACCCGATGCAACAGGGAAACGGGCAGGTCGCCCCCGCTTCAAGAAAGTCGGTCAACTCCGCTCCTTCACCTTCCCACGGGTGAATTGCGCCAAGGCTGGTGTTCAAATTCAGGGTGAGGGGGAACGGATTCGGTGCTCTCGAATTGGGGAAATGCGGATTCGATTACATCGCCCCTTCCCGGTTGGATTCACGCCGAAAACCTGCACCGTGATCAAAAAAGCTGATGGTTGGTATGTGGCGATTACTCTCAAGGATGAATCAGTTCCTGAATGGCTACCCATGGCTGAAGTTAAAACGGCTGTGGGTGTTGATGTGGGCTTGAAAGAGTTTGCGGTCACTTCAACGGGTGAAACGTTTCCGATTCAGCAGTTCTATCGCCGAGCACAAGAACAACTCGCCAGAGCACAGCGTCAGCTCTCTCGGAAGCGGAAACGTTCACGGAACTATTTGAAGCAGTTAAATCGGGTGCAGCGGTTACATCAAAAGATTGAACGGCAGCGCAAGGAGCATCATTATCGAGTGGCTCACGCCCTGGTGCAACGGTTTGATTTGATTGCTTTGGAGGATTTGAATATTCGAGGTCTGGCAAAAACAACGTTAGCTAAATCAATCCTAGATGCGGGTTGGGGTGGATTCATGACTATTTTGGAGGCAGTGGCGGTCAAACGCGGTCTTCACGTAGTCAAGGTTTCACCCTACGGAACCTCTCAGGATTGCTCTAGCTGTGGTACGAAAGTGCCGAAAACGTTGTCGGTCAGAACTCATCAATGCCCACACTGTGGTCTAGAAATGGACAGGGATGAGAATGCTGCCATTAACATTCTCAAGCGGGCATTACGCGAGGTGGGGAGCATCTTGCCTGCCTGTGGAGGCTTCGACGTTAGTCAGCCGATGAAGCAGGAAGCTCAAACAACATTGGGAGTTCAACTCTCTCTGCTTGTTTGAGAAGCCCCCGTTATATCCGTAGGATTAGCGGGGGAGAACTTCACTTCATTACCACAGGGACGGTGAGTTCAAAGTGAAATTGGTGGCGGTGTTCGGTGGTGTTGGTGATCTGGAGTTGGCTATCCATCAAGACGAGCAGTTGACGGCTGATGGTGAGGCCGAGGTCATTGGTGAGGGGGTCAGGGAGGCGATCGCTGATCGCCTCCGCCGGTAAAACCAGCGTTTGGGAGGACTGCGGTTCACCGTCGATCCCCCGATCATCCAGGTGAAACCGGAGGGTAATCCGAGGCGGATGGCCAGGGTCTTGGGCGTGATCTCGCC
>CAZCWE010000219.1:1435-7399 GCA_964502285.1 uncultured Spirulina sp.
TGGGCTTGTTCGGCTCGGTGTCGCCAATCTCGGCCATCGGGCCCCGGCACTTCCGTCACCGCAAAATGCAGTGTGCCGCTGTTGACTCCCTGCACCGCACTGCTCATCACATTGACTAACACTTGGTGCAGTCGCCGGGCATCAACGAAAATAGCAAAGGGTAACGTGGCGGGCCAATAGGCGACACAATCTAACCCCTTCTGGGCCGTGTGCATCCGCAACAGGGCGGATATTTCGCTTAAAAAGGACGCTAGGTTAGTGGCGCAGGGTTCGAGGTCGAGTTGATGGGCGGTAATCTGAGCAAGATCCAAGGTGTTATGTACCAAGCCCAAGAGGGTCACACCGTAGTCATGAATGGTTTGGAGGGTGTGCCGCTGTTGGGGCGAGAGGGTGACATCCTGCTGCAAAAGTTGGGCATAGCCGAGAATGCCGTTGAGGGGGGTGCAAAAGTCGTGGGTCATGCGGGCGAAAAATTCACTTTTGGCTTGGCTGGCCTCCTCGGCGATTTCTTTGGCGGTGGCGAGTTCGTTGGTGCGTTCGGCCACCCGTTTTTCTAAGTTGAGAAAGGCAATCCGCAGTTGTTTCGCCATCTGGTTAAAGCTGGTGGCAAGGGTGCGGATTTCGTGGGTGCTGTAGTGGGAGGGGACAGTGGGGGAGAAGTCTCCCTCAGCGAGGCGTTGGGCGGCGAGGTTGAGTTGGTTGATGGGGGCGACAATGGCGCGGGCGGTGAGGATGCCGAGGACGGCGGCGATCGCTAACGCAATCCCACACAGCAGGATGGTGTTGCGGGTATTGGCATTAATCTGGGCCATAAAATCCGATTCCGGCATCACCACCACAATCAGCCAATCCAGATTATCTCCCACTGAGATCGGCACAACCTGCACAAACTGCCGCTCCCCCGCGAGGAAATAGGTGAAGCGTAGCGGCTCGTCAAGAGTGGATAAATTGCCCACCTGTTGGGCTAATTCTATGGCGGTCTGTTGAATACTGGGTTGGCTGCTTTGTCGCGCCCCTAGACGTTGCGCTTCATCCTCTGGCGTTTGGGCTTCAATTAAAGGTTGTTCTGGGGTAGATGAGCCAATTAAAAGCCCTGAGGGTCGCTCCATAATGAACGTTGTGCCGTGGGACGAACCGGGCACAGACCGCAGAAACTCACTAATACCATTGAGCATATAGTCCACCCCTAGCACCCCTAGGGGACGACCCGCATCATCAAAAATGGGATGGGTTGCCGAGAGTCCCAACTTGCCATCGACGAAGAGATAAACCTCATGCCAATCCGGTTGACCCCGCTGAATCGCATCTTGATACCAAGCCCGCTGACGAGTATCGTAATCCGGCTCACTTTTGAGAAATTCTGTCCGTTGTCCTTGGCGATTCGTTTTCCAAATTTGAAAACTTCCCGGTTGAAAATTAGCCGTCATTTCGAGGGTCAAGCCATCCTGTTCCCGACCTGCGCCAATATATCCCCCTTGCTCATTGCCGAAATAGATGTATTGCACCGCTCCATAGACTTTGATTTGTTGCCAAAAGCGGCGGGCGAGGCCTTGGGGATCATCTACCGATAATACATTCAATCGCAATGATTCGGCATTGAATGCATTGATTTCGACGGGTTTTTCTAAGTAATTATCGAGGTGCTGTTGAATGCGATCGCTCACTTCCCCCTGAAGCTGTTTGGCTAGCTCATTGACCGCCTTTTCACCATTTCGTAAGGAAAACCATCCCGTTAAGCCAACCGCTAAAAATACTTCTAGTAAGAATGGAACGATCAAGAAAACACGGAGTGACAATCCTTGGAAGCGGAATAAATGGGCCATAGTATGAGTCGCTGGGCATTAGAAAATTGAGCTTCAGTATGTTCCTCAAACTGCACGGTTAAGCTCAGTTGTACGGAAAAAGTCTTAGGGGGGCTATTCCAGGACTATCTTGGCTTTATTTTAGGACGATTTGACTGAGTCTTGGAGTGAAGTGGATCAACCTAGGAGGGGGGTGAAGATATCAGTAAAAATACCGGCTAAGATATGTAATGAAAGTATCAGAAAAAATACTTGCATTGTGTCAATGAGTGCAGTTCCAAACATTAGATTTGGACTGAAACCCTGCCCCTAGGGTTCGACGCGCCAACGGGTCTGGAGATCGTCGCGCCACTGTTGACGGAGTTGGGGATCAGACGTTTGATCGCGTTGTAGCAAAATCACCCCATCTTGGTAGCGGGTGATGCCGTAGTTTTGTTGCATCCGGTCTTCAAGCCAGGGGGCGAATTGACGGAGGCGATCGCGATCGTCCACAAACGCCGCCTCATACTGCGCCAACTGATGCAAATCCGCCACAATATAGTCCACATCCACCACCTCGTCGCTATCGGTGCGCAGTTGCCAGGCCGGTAAACTCAGCATTTCCCGCCGATTGGACAGATGGGGCACGATATGGTTGGTGGCGGACACACTGGCAGTCGGGGGAATCTCCCGCAAGGCCGCGTTGATCTCAGCCGCATGGGGCCATTGCGTCCAGGGCTGGACAGCGACCCAGGGTTCGACGGAATCGGGAATCATAAACGACAGAGCGCGGTGGGGGTTCGCGGTGATCGTAAACAGGATCGACAGGCTGATACAGGCGATCCAGGCTTGGCGAAACCACTGTTTTTTCGCGGCGTTGGGATGGGCCGACCACCAGAGAATCGCGCCATAGAAGAACCCCGGCACCACATTGAGGGCAAACCGCATACTCAAGGACAGTGCCCACGGGTCATCCCGCAGGAACAGAATCAGCAAGGGGCAACCCATTAAAACCCAGGCCGAGGGGGAAATGAGGGGAATTAGGGCAAGGGGGAGGGCTTGGTCAATCACATAGTTGAGCGTGCCACCGAGGGGGGTGAACATCTGCTTCAGGACGATCAAGGGATTGCTGATCATGCCCCACAGCACCGCGAGGCTAGAGGTGCTGTCGCCGTCGATGTAGGGGGCAAATTGATCGACGAGAAATCGCTCGCCCACATCGGCAGAAAAGAGGGGCATGACCCAGGTGGTGACGGCGATCGCATAGCCAAAACTCACCCCACAAGTCACCAAACCCACCGCCATCTGCCGCCGACTGGCGATCAGATACAGCCCCACACTAAACAGCAAAATCCCCGCATCTTCGCGCACCGCCAACACCAACACCGCACAGATCCAAAACCAAAGCCAGGCCCGTTTTTCCAGAGCCAGGAACAGGCCAAACATGAACAAGGGCAATTGGCAGAGGTCTTGGAAGTTGCCCAGGGTGGGGCTGGCCACGGCGCGACTGGCGTAGAAACTGACCATGATCAGGGTGGCGAGACGGGGGGACAGGCGTTGGCGGGCGAGTTGGTAGAGGACGAGACCGGCGGCGGTGACGATGCCGACGGCAATCAGGAGTAGGGCGGTGGAGTTGCGGGCGATCGCATAGATCGGAACCCACAGCAGCAACGCCGGGGTAAAGTGCTGCCCCAAACGGTGATAGCCCACCTCCGCCACAGGCAACGACACCGACTCCATCGCCGATAGGGAACTTTGAAACCAGCGGCCGTGACTGCTATTCCAAAAGACTTGGTTAAAAATGCCTTGGTCAAAGGAGGTATAGGAGGGCAGATAGCTATGGTGACGATGGAGCACCAGCAGCGCCATGATGCAAAAAAATAGACCCGCAGCGATCGCACTGCCTCGACTAAAGGATTGCACCAAGACATTCAGCTTTTTAGGCAGTTGCACCATAGGAACCAAAGGAGGGGATCAAAAAGAGCAGGAATGAAACGAGAGCTAATCACCGCCCCAACCCTAGCAACCGGGCAAGCATGACCCCACAAGGCAATGATGGCGTGATCGACCCTTCCCATTAAATCAACGAGTGGCCCTCTGTGGAGGTGATCCGCTGAATTCTGGCATTCTGTCTATGGCCGCTCCTGTGCAAAAATGGGGAACGGACTTCATGCTCAGGCTGGAACCTATCTTGCCCCGTGGTGGGTCAGACTCTCATCATGCTGGCATTTGCTCAACCCAAGGAGGAAAACACCGTCTATGAACGTTGGCGATCGCATCCGTGTCAAAGAATCAGTGGTGGTCTATCATCACCCCGAACATAAAAAAGAAGCCTTTGATATTAAAGGTTTAGAAGGCGAAATTATTGCCATTGTTACCGAATGGCAAGGGAGACCCGTCAGCGCCAACTTTCCCATCCTCGTCAAATTTGAAAAGAAGTTTCGCGCTCATCTCCGCGAAGATGAAGTGGAAACCATCTAGACCCATGTTCACTGTTTTGTCTCAGCGGTTAATCGGTCTGGACTCGAACTCTATCCCTCTGGCAACGACAAGGGGCCTCCTCTATCCCCATCGCTCACGGGGGGCGATCGCTTCATCGCCGCGATCGTACAAACCAGCCAAACAGATTCCAATCCCCCCGCATCCGCTCCAACTCCTGCCGATGCTGCGCCGCCGCCGCCCGATACCAGCGGCAATAGTCCTGAAAATCATCGCGATACTCCACCTCCTGCCGAAACTCCTGCGCGAGTTGATGGGGAGCGAAAAACTCAGCCGGGGGCGGGGCTGGCACAATAAAGTGAAACGATTCAGCCATGAGCTACAGCGTCTTGGGTTGCAACCCCTCTAGCTTAGCCAGAATTGCCTCCGTGAGTGGCGCAAACATCCACATCCCCCAAGACACCCGCCGCCGCTGGACGCTCACCCTCTGCTTTTCAGATTGTGGATGAATGCAGAACCTATATATAGATGCCAGCTTTCTGACAAAAACGATTGTGGCCATGATTCGCGACTGTCGGCGGGTAGTGGGTAACCGTTAACCCAAAAGGCATGACAGCGATCGCCTCTGCCCCGTACACTAAAAGCGATGTGATTTAGATGTGATTTAACCGTTACCATGACCTCCGAACCCCAGACCCCCGAACCCCCCCAAGACCCCGAAACTCCCAACGAACCCCTCCCCAGTTTCGGCTTTAACCTCTATGCCGAAAAGATCAATGGTCGTTTCGCCATGATTGGCTTCGCCGCCCTGATGCTCCTCGAAATCATCACCCACCAAGATTTCTTCACCTGGCTCGGTTTGCGCTAGGTCGTGGCACAGCCTAATTGGTGGGTTACGAGGGTTGTGGCGACATACACAGCAGCCGATTCGACTCATCAAGGCTCATGGTCGTCGGGCGCGTAGTCTGTTTCACTATGGTTTTGACCTGCTCCACCGCTTTTTTATTCAGCCTCAATCCCTGTTTGAGCCTACTTTCCGTCCCATACAACTTTTGTCCTGTACTTAGGACGCATCTTGCCAACTTCACGGCAAAATCTTGGCGTTGTCTACTTATTTTGAGGTAACACTGACTCAATCTCTTGCTAGCTTTACGACAATTCTGTGACTCTTTTACTTTTCTCGATACCCTCCGTTGTGTCTGTTTGATTTTTTGCTCTCCCTGACGAAAAAAACGAGGATTCTCCACCGTGTTGCCGTCGGAATCCGTGTAAAATGCTTGGAGTCCCACATCTAAACCAATGGTTTTCCCAGACGGTTTCACCGTTTCTTCCCGTTTCACGTTGATGCAAAATTGCACATGGTAGCTGTCTGCCCTCTTCAGCAAACGTACTCGCTTGATTTGCTCAATGGGATAGGATCTCAAGTCACGAGTCCCTTTTAACGTTAGTGAGCCAATCTGGTTTTTGTCCGTAAAGGTGATTCGTTTTCTATCTTCAGATAGTTTCCAGCCTGAATGCTTAAACTCAACCGAACGGGTGGACTTTTTGAACCGAGGAAACCCTTTCTGACCGGGAATCTGTTTTTTACAGTTTTCGTAAAAGCGGGCGATCGCAGACCAGCACCGTTCAGCGGCGGATTGACGCGCGGTACTATTGAGTTGGTTGGCAAAGGGAAACTCCTTCGCCAAGACAGCCGTATATTTGTTGAGGTCATATTTGGACACACCTTGGTTGTCCATCCACA
>CAZCWE010000220.1:0-7388 GCA_964502285.1 uncultured Spirulina sp.
CCGTCAGTTAAAGCAGCGCGGCATCCTCACCGAACGCCTCCGCCCTGACCAGCAGCGCGAAATCCAACTCAATCTCACGCCCATCCTCACCGCCTTAACGGCCCTAGGCGATCTAACTCCAGTGGCGATCGCACCTTCGACCGATGACCCTTTTTTTTCATCCCCCAGCCGCCCCGCGCCCCCCGTTGCCCCGCAGTATCAATTTTCCGGCCCCTGGCAATCTCAACAGGAACTCGCCGCCTTTCAAAAAGCCCTGTTCGACCATTTTGTGATCCGGGGCGATCGCAACCCCGAACGCAGTCAATTTTGGGTGATCGACGGGATCACAAAAGGGATGTGGTCGCCGTTTTGGGAGGAATTCAGCAGCGGTCAACCGTTGGGATCGAGTCAGCAGGTGCAACGGGACTGGGAAATTCAGCCCGGTGTGGCCTATCCCGCCTTTGAAGAAGAACGAGTGCAATATTACTGTCACAAGGGCGAACCCATTGAAGCAGCGGTGGCACGGGCGCGGGCCGATCTGCGCAATCCCACCTTGGCCCAAGATTTATGGGATGGATTCTTGCGGAAATGTGATCGCCTCGCCAGCGAAGCCCTCCAAGCCCAGCAGCGCGGCGTTGCCACCCCCTATCTACCGCCTGCCTTCAGCGATCGCCCCGGTGACATTCGCTGCCCCGAGGACCTCGCCGACCTTCCCGAGATGGACCTGCTCGTCGACTGCTCCGCCGAGCCCTCCGTGCAGGCCGGTGCCCACGCGCCCCGCCTCGACCTTCTCCAAAACGCCTACCGCACCAAACTCGGCCGCAATCTGATCAAGCGTCAGATTGAGCAACACCCAGAATGGGGCTATGCGATCGTTGACGATCAAATCGTCGATCTCTACCCGTTTTAGCTGGCTCTCTAATCGCTAAGCCGTTGGCGATCGCCCATCCACCTGTGCCACCACCACATCCAGCGGCAGCGACAACGTCTGCGCGATCTGTTCCGGCGTTAACCCCAACGTCACGAGGCGAGGAATCGCCGCCAATTGAGCCTGTTCCGCTTGGTTCGCTCGGTCTTGGGCAGCTTGGGCCTCAGCTTTTGCCATTTCAGCCTCAGCGATCGCCATTTCAGCCTCAGCTTTCGCTGCCTCAGCCAACCGCCCCAACTCCACATAACTCAGAAACAGATCGCCATTCGGTTTGTAAACCTTCAGCGTGTCCGGGGTCAGTTCAAACCGAATCTGTAACCGAGGACTCTGCCAACCGTCGAGGGCAGGGATGACCCGCAGCCCCCCGTCCTGTCGCTGCCAGCCCGTGAGATCATTGTGATCCGGGTCATAGAGATAATATTCTTCAACGCCATGCTGGGCGTAAAACTCCAACTTCTGGGCCATTTCGCCCAAGCGATTACCGGGTGAGAGAATTTCAAAGACGACTTGGGGCGCGATGCCATCTTCTTCCCATTGTTTATAGCTGCCGCGATATCCCTTGGGGCGACCCAGCGCAACCATCACATCCGGGGCGCGGCGGGTTTTGTTGTCCCCCTCGATGGGATACCAAAGCAAATCCCCCGCCACAAACACATTAGGGTCATCGGCAAACAACAGTTCGAGGTTTTCCTTGAGCGTGACGATCCAATGAAATTGCAGCGTATTGTCCGACATAGGCTGACCATCTCGATCAGGATAAACAAGTTCAGAGCGAGTTAATTGTTGAACCATGGTTATGCTCACCGGTTTGACAATGCCTCTAGTATAGCGAGTTCCCCCTAAAATCAATTCATTTGATCTGCTTCAGAAAAGATGCACGCCAATAAATGTCGAGCTTGCCACCGTCAACAAACCCACCATCACCCCTTGACAAATTCGTAAGGTTTGGCCGCCTCGAAGAAAGAAGAAAAGGGTATATAAATCGATGAATGTGCGGGGATAGTTGAACATATAATTCAAAATGTGCATACTACTCATCATCACGACTGCACCATAGCCCAGTGTTCCAAGAAATACTAACTTGTTTGATTCCAATTTCAATACACCCATGACCACGCTGATCACAATCAATCCACATAAGACAAAAAACAGATAGCCATCCAATCCAGTTTTTGCATCAAACTCCAACACAAAAAAAGACTTGATCTTTTCTAAAATTCCAAAAAATGGAGCTACAAAATTAGTCTCTTTGCCTGGAATAGTTGAACTGTCAAACCGGATCAAAACATACCCATTCCAAAGCACGCTAGGAATAATTGCCGGAACCAAATAACGCCAGTCTGCTTGGCGTGATTCCCAAAAGCTAACCCCCATTAAAGTCAACCAAATGATTAGGGATGTTTCGCGGGTGAGGCAGGCTAACATGATCGCCACGGCTGAACAATGGGGCTTTTTAATACTGTAGGTGTAGAGGGCGATCGCAATCAGCACGGGATTCAACCCGTCCGCCGTAGAAAATGCCAATACAATCCACAATCCAGGGACACTCAACACCCCTCTTTCCAAGCGTGCCAGCGGTGTGATTGTAGCGAACACCGGCAAAAAGCAACCGAAAACCATCAACAACACGAAAACAAATAAACAGCGTAAAACCCACCTAGCGGACATCAAAACAAGAATAAACAACAGTTGATGCTAGATGGGTTTTTAGTTGTCGATCGAATGACTAGAGTTAGAAGAAAAAACGTGACAAATAGTTAGCAAATTGGTTGATGTAAATGAATAACGTGTGGTTTACAGAAACCCTTTTTTCATTCAGCTTTTAACAGTCACTTCATCGCTTCGGATGTGGAGATTGTGGTTTCCAGTCCCTGTGTAGGAATGTTCTGGAACGTTCGCCACCCTATTTTCGGATCTGTTATTGTGTCAACGAAAAAACGGGACGATCAAAAGACGGAGAACACAAAATCTTTTAATCTTGGGTTGAAAACAAGGGGTTTAAACTTGTTCTGTGCTCTATGTCCTAAAAGTAGCATTCTGCTTTGGGAGAACACAATGGAGTTTTACGAAACTTCATGATTCCCCCCACCAGACTCCAAAGAGCCGCGATCGCAAAACACCACAGCTCCCGCCCAATTTTGGAATGATTTAAGACCCTTGCGCATTAAACCCCAGACCATAACGCTATATTTAGTAGGTCTGTTGATCTTTTTTTCCTCATTCAAATTTGGTATGACCGCTTTATCCTCACGCCCCGCAGCACCCGCCCGTTCTTGGGTCGGCCTGGCGATCGCCCTGATGATTATTACCGCCTATCTGGGCAGTTGGTATGGTGTCCTGCGGCTCGATTTAGCGACCCTACCCCTCGGCTTCATCCTGCTCGCGATCGCGTTTCGCACCTTTTGCCATACCGGACTCTTCATCACCGCCCACGACGCAATCCATGGCACCGTCTTTCCGCAAAATCAACGAGTGAATGATGGCGTGGGTGCGATCGCCCTGTTTCTTTACGCCCTCTTCCTCTATCCGGTGATGCGGGAAAAACACCTGCAACACCACGCCAACCCCGCCACCGCCGCCGACCCCGACTACTACAGCGATGCTCAAAAAAATCCCGCCCTCTGGTATGGCCGCTTCATTTGGGACTACCTCCAAGGCCCGCACCGCTGGATCGTCCTGGGGGGGATGACCCTGCTGTTTCATAGCTTGTATTGGTTGGGCCATGTGCCCCTGAGTAACCTGCTGCTGCTGTGGGTGCTGCCGAATGTGATTAGCTCCATGCAACTGTTTTTCATTGGGATTTATCTGCCCCACCGCGACCCGCCCGACGGCCACCAAAACCACCACCGCTCCACCACCTTGCCCTTACCCGTATTCTGGTCGTGGTTGGCTTGTTATCATTTTGGCTACCATTGGGAACATCATGAGTATCCCCATGTCCCGTGGTATCGTCTGCCGGCCTACCATGCTCAACCCCCCCAGGGGTAAGGTATATCCGTGGTTGTGGCGGTAACAGCGATCGGGGTTGGGGCAACAGTTTGATCAGGAGTTTGTCTGCGCCATGCGGCGATCGCTATGAAAATTTTAGAGTTTCAACTCTCTGTTACCCCCCTCGGAGAGGATCGGTATTTAATCCGTACCGAAAAAGTAGAGCCGGGTGTCCCCCTCGCTGAAGAACAAGTCGCGTGGCCCGTAGCCGACTGGATTGCCCTCACCCGGCAATTGATGGATGACCCCATCGTGCAGTTGCTCAACCCGGTCGAAACTGCCCCCCAAAGCACGCCGCGCCCGGACTTGTTGACCCTGGGCCAAGAATTTTATCGCCATCTGTTCCAGGGCAGTTTGTACGACAGTTGGATCGCCTCGCGCAGCATTGCCTACCATCAACAGGCGATGTTGCGGTTTCGGCTGGGGTTAAAGGGCGATCGCCTGCCGCGCCTGCCCTGGGAAGTCCTCCACGCACCCCCCACCGCCAACGGCACCGACCGCTTCCGCCCCCTCGCCACCGGGACAGAGGTGCTCTTTTCCCGCTACCACAGCGGCCCGATGGTGGAATTCACCAGCGGCGCCCCCCCGACAGACTTAGAACCCGTGCGGGTCTTGATGGCGATCGCCCAACCCAGCGACCAAGCCAGCCTCACCCTCGCCCAAGAAGTCGAACACCTCAAAACCGAACTCGCCCAACAGCACCCCACCCCCATCGAACTCACCCTCCTCGCCCAACCGGGCCGCGAAACCCTCACCCAAACCCTCGAACAGGGTCACTATCACGTTTTCCACTATTCTGGCCACAGCAGCCTTGGGCAGTCCGGCGGTGATGTGTATCTGGTGAATCCCATGTCCGGCCTGGCCGAACAGATTGACGGCGATGATCTCGCGGGGCTGTTGGTCAACAACGGCATTCAGTTGGCGATTTTTAACTCGTGCCGCAGCGGTCATACCATTTTCAACGCCGACCATGAGCAAAGCCTCGCCGCCGCCCTGATTCAGCAGGGAGTGCCCGCCGTGCTGGCCATGGCCGAACGGATTCCCGACGAAGTGGCGTTAACCCTGACCCGGCTGCTCTACCGCAATTTGAGCCTCGGCTATCCCCTCGATCTCAGCCTCAGTCGGGCGCGGCAGGGGCTGCTCTCGGCCTATGGCTCGTCGCAGTTGTATTGGGCGTTGCCGGTGCTGTACCTCAATCCCACCCTCCAGAGCCGCTTGACGATTCCCCTCGCCGTGCCGGACGACGAGGATGTGTTACCGGCTTGGTTAAAAGCCGAAGCGATCGCCGCCGCGCCGACGGACGAGGCAGAGCCGGATGATGAGGAGCTAGCGACCCTGATTAAAGACATTTTCCCGACCTTGGACGAGGGCGATCGCACCCCTGTCGAGGTTCCCCCCGCCACGCCGGAACCTCCTGCCCCCGTCCCTCCGCCTCCCCCCATCCAGATCACTCCCCCCACAGCCCGCCCGGTCTGGCCCTACGTGGTGGGCGGAATTGGCGCGATCGCCCTCGCCTTAACCGGGGGCTGGGTGGCGCAACAGGTGGGGTCACCGGCTCCGGAGGCGGTGGAAGCGTCGCCAGATTTGCAAAATTTAGAACCCGTGAGCAGCGATCGCGTCACCAGCTTGGCCATCGAATCCTTTAGCCAGGGGAATCTGGAAGATGGGCTGCAAGCGGTGGCGGCCCTGCTGGATCGCAATGCCTTACCCTTAGCCGAATCAGCCCTCGCCGCCGTCGCGGTGGAGCGGTTGGATGATCCGGCGGTGAGTTTTTTGCGGGGGCGGCTGGCCTGGCAGGCGATCGCCCAAGACAACCCCACCTCCACCTATGCGATTAGTGATGCACGGCGCTATTGGGAAACGGCGGCGAAGGGTGCGCCGAACGAGAGCCGCTATCACACCGCCCTCGGTTTTGCCTATTACAGCGAAGGATTGATCGACCGGGCGAATCAGGCTTGGTACGATGCGATCGCCCTAATCGAAGCCGAAACCAACACCCCCAGCGCCGCCCAACAAACCCCCTACGCCGGTCTCGCCTTGGGTCTCCATGCCCTAGCCACCGAGCCAGACAGCCGCAACGCAGAAGAACTACAGCAGCAAGCGATCGCCCTCCAGCGCCAAGTCCTCACCGCCGAGCCCCAAGCCTTCCAAGCCCAAGCCCTCAGCCAAAGCTGGCTCTGGACGGACGCGATGATCACCGCCTGGCAAACCCTCGCCCCCTAATCCACCACCACCCGGAACCGCAGCGTTGCCGTCGCCTCCGGCTCCAGAGTTAACCCCTCCAACCACACCGCCCCATTGGGATTATTCCCATTGCGACAGGGCGACGTGACCGGATTCAACGCCGGGAAATAACGCCCTTGATCCCCATCTGACCCATTCGTCAACCGCAGATCCTGAGCCTCAAATTCCAACCGCATTCCCTGCCCCGTGCCGTAGGTATCGGTTAAAAACGTCGTATTTTCCGGGATCAAGTCGCACAGTTGCACATTCTCCACCGCCGCCGTCCCATCGGAGAGCAAATACAGCGAATATTCCACCACATCCCCACTGCGCAACTGAATCGAGCTGGGAATGGTCACCACCCCGCGCAGGTCACCCCAGCCCTCGGCGTTATCATCCCCATCGCTCGGATCATCCACCACCCCATCAAAATTCACCCCCGCCAGCCGCACGCCATTCCGCAACACCTCCGTAATCCGCTTCACCAGCCGCAAATTCGGTTCACCGGAGAAGAGGGGAATCTCAATAGGCTCACGCGGGCGATTGTTCTCCTCATTGGAGTCTGGATTGCTCATATCCACCGCAGGCTCAATCTCGATTGCCGTAGGGGTGAAGTCGTCCGGAACTCGATAGGTTACGGTAATCACGCGACTTTCCCCAGGGGGTACTGTGCCCAGACCACAGGGTAGCTCTGTATCACAACTGGTATCGACAAATTCCAACCCTTCCGGTAGTGGCACATCTAGCACGACATTCTCCGCATCGACAGTATCACTATTGTTTGTGACGGTGAAGGTAAAGGTAATCTCTTCGCCGGGGGTGAACGTTTGCGGGGCTTCTACATCCAATTGAATATCAGTGGGTGCGAGGGGGACGGTGGTTTCAACTGTGGCATCACTGCCGTTATTGTTGCCGGGGTCGGGGTCGTAGGTGTCGGCGGTGCTGCTGGCGGTGTTGCTATAGGTTCCTAAGGTATTAAGGGAGAGGGTGACGGTATGTGTGATTGCATTTGGCTTACCAGGGGCAAGACTGGCTACATCCCAGATAATTAAATTCCCTTCCTGCCGTCCCCCATCAGAAATCGATCGCACCGTTATCCCAGCGGGGATGGTGTCAACAATTCGCACATTGGTCGCCGTATCCGTACCCAGATTTTCCGTCCGAATCTCATAGGTGTAGTCACCCAAGGGGCCCCCCGTTTCGCCGTCTTTGGTGGTGATTAGATCTGCACTGAGCAGGCGACTGGAATGGGTGGCCGTGGGGTCAGTGT
>CAZCWE010000221.1:0-4779 GCA_964502285.1 uncultured Spirulina sp.
AGGTTTCCCCGCGACACCGTGCCGCCTGACCCGCTCGTAATGGTTGGATCGTGGCGGGGGAAACGCCGGCGTGGTGGGCCAACTGGCGAAAACTGGGGAGATTGTGCCGGGCCATGTGGTGGCGGAGGCGTTGGGTACAGCGATCGCACAGGGGAGGGGTTGCCATGCCTAGGTTTCGGTGTGATGGGTTTTCAAAGTCAACGCCAAATCCAGCAAGAAGATCGGTTGCGGGGTTTCGTTTTCCCCGTGCCAGAGGGCGACATAGTGACAGAGGGACCCTAGGGGCGTTTGCCGTGCCGCTTCAGGAATGGCTTGGATCGAAGCCCGGTCTAGTTCCATCATGTTGGGGAGTTCCGCCACTTGAATCCCCACAATCCAATCCGAGCCCCCCTGCACCAAAATCAAAAAAGGATGATCCGGGAGCGGGTCTACCGCCCACGACTGCTCTAGCACCAGCAGACGTACCGTTTGGCCATCCAATTCAATCAAGCCCACATCATCAAAGCCCTGATGGAGTTGGGTGGGGCGCGGACTGATTTTTAGCACCGCCTTCATCGGCAGGGCAAAGGCATGGGTATGGACGGTAAACACGATCACCCGCATCCGTTCGGTGTCCACTAACTCGCTCATGACCGTTTTCTCCCCAAGGCGGTGTCTAGGGTGGTGAGGATTTCTTGCTCGATGTAGGGTTTGGTGAGGTAGGCAGAGGCTCCCAATTCCAAGGCGATGGTTTGAAAGCGATCGCGACTCCGAGAGGTGAGCATCAGCACCGGAATTTTCGCCAATTGCAGATCCTGCCGCGCTGCACTGAGAAACTCCAACCCATTCATCCGGGGCATCTCAATATCGCAGAGAATCGCATCCACCGAACGCCCCCCGCGCAACTGTTCGAGGGCTTCTAAACCGTCTTTGGCTTCGATCACCCGCCGGCCGCTGCGTTTGAGCATCAGACTCAAGGTTTGGCGTTCTGTGAGGGAATCATCCACCACGAGGATAGTGGTCACGGGGGCGGCGGCTTCGGTGGGGGCTGAGGGGGTGGGAATCTGTTTTTGATCGGAGGGGTGGGCATCGGGGACGTAGAGGCCCAATTGTTCGGTGGAGAGGGCCGTGGCGGCGATCGCAGGGTGCGATCGCGACGGGGCGAGGGATTCGTGAATCAGCCGCATCCCCTGTTTTTGGGTATGTTGCACCAGCATCGCCCCATCAATCACCAACGTCAGACGACCATCGGCCAAAATACTACAGCCGTAGAGGTAGGGCGGTGGTGCGATCGCATCGGAAATCGGCTTAATCACCAGCTCGGATTCCTCAATCACCTGCTGCACCTCCAACCCAATCAACCCGTCCGTGGTGCGCAACAGCAACACCGGCGTAATATTCTGCGGCGTACTCAATACCGGCTGTAACTCGCCGCGATCCGCCAATGCTAAATATTGCTGCGTCGCCGCTAACCGGGCGGGCGATTTAAACAGCGAGGCCAACTCATAGACCGGCACGGTGCATTCGGCTTCTTCTTGGTTCCAATCCAGCACCTTTTGCCCAGCGATGAACCGCAGTTTTTCCCCCGGAATCAACACCTGCTCAATTTCATTGGACACAAACCCATACACCGACGACCCCGCCTGACAGATCAGCAACCGCGCACTGAGGAGCGATTCCCGAATCTGGAGCGAAAAAATCGTCCCCTGGCCCCCATTACCCAACTCAAGGCCATTACGCCGCCGGACTTGGAGCGTGCCTTTAATTTGCGCCAATTGGGTTTTGACCACATCCAAACCCACCCCGCGCCCGGACAGATCGCTCACCTGGTCTGCGGTGGAAAATCCGGGGGAACAGAGCAAATCGAGCAGGCGTTCTTCGGGGTGGGGCAGGCGGCGAATTTCATCGGACTCGGCTTTGCTGATCAGATGGTTGGCGATCGCCCGCTGACAAATCCGCTCCACCTTCAAGCCCTGACCATCATCACGCACCTCAATAATCGTGCGATTGCCCTGGTTATAGGCCGCAATTTCAATCTGGCCCTGTTCCGGTTTGCCCGCTGCCCGCCGCGCTTCGATCGGTTCAATCCCGTGGTCAAAGGCATTGCGCACCAAATGCAGCAGCGCATCGTAGAGGTTTTCCGTGATCGTCTTATCAATCAGCACCCCCGTACCGCGCACCGTCAGCGTCACGGGCTTCTTATTCACAAAGGACAACTGCTTCACCATCGGCGGGAACCGCTTCAGCAACCCCTCAATGGGCATCATCCGCGCCGCTTCCATGTTGTCCCGCAGTTGTTTCGAGAGCCGCTGTTCCCGCTCAATCGTTGAAGCCGTGGTGCGCACCAAGAGGTTCATGTCCTCGGTGGCTTGGGTGATTTGGGAGGTTTCTTCGAGGGCGGCGTAGAGGAGGCGGTGAATCGGGGAGGCGGTGGCGGAGTTGGTTTCGCTGGGGAGGGTGGAGCGCAGTTGAGCGAGGGTGAGGCGGTGTTTACGGAGCCAGTCGGAGAGTTTTTGGACAGAGGTTTGGAATTGCTCGTCCCTTAGGGCCAGTTGGTTTTGGTTGATCAGGAGTTCGCCCACCAGATGGTTGAGGTGTTCGAGTTGATCGAGTTCAATGCGGAGGGTTTTCGAGACGGGGGGCGCGGTGCTAATGTTCTGGGGCGGGGTTTGGGGCGGCGGGGCTTTGGTTTGGGAGGCGGGGACGACTTCATCCCAGAGGTCACTGGCGAGGGTGACGCGATCGGGGACGGGGGTGGCGGGGCGTGAGGGTGCGATCGCATCCTCTTGATGATCATTACCCTCTGCGCCGCGATCGCCAGAGTTCGCATCATCCCCATCAAACAAACCCGACAGATCCGCAGCAGACCCCGGATCGGGCAGCACCAAATCCATCCCAAAAATATCATCCAAGCTGGGCAGTCCTGAGTTGCCCAGTTCTGACGGGGCGGAGGGTTCCGGTTCCCTGTCGATGGAGTCCCTGGGGGGGAGGGGGTCATCTGCTGCGGTCGAGGTTGAGGGGTCGGGGAGATCCGGGGAGGCGGGGGCAAAATCGGGGGTGTATTGTTGCCAGGCGGGGCTGAGGGTTGCGCCTTGGGTGCGATCGCCCCCTAAAACTTGGGTTTGGGCCGTTTGCAGATCCGTCAGGGCGAGGGAGGCGATCGCTTTGATGGACTCCGGTTGAGCGGCGATCGCCCCTTGAATTGTCTGGGCCAAGCGGGTAAATTCCGGCAACCCCAGGGATTCCCCCAAACCAATAAACACCTCAGATTGATCGTGCAATTCCTTGGCCAATACCGTCCCGTCCGCGCCTTGATCAATCAATCCCTGTAACTCTTCAATGCGTTGCTGCACCCCCACTTCAAAAATCGATTGGGTCAAATCAAACCCCATTTCCGCAGAACTGGGCAGGGGATGTTGCTGGTTAAAACAGTCCCCCAATTTCACCTGAAACCGCGCCAACAGATCCGCCGCCCGATTGAGCAGATCATCATCTTGGCTATGTTCATGGCCCAACTCTGCACTCAGGGCCAAACGCAGACATTCATAGCCCTCAAACAGCATCCCCTGTAATTCTTGGTCGATCACCGCTTCGGGGGCCAGCATCGCCCGAAACACATCTTCAATGTTGTGGGCGATCGTGGTGATCGTGTCGCAGCCCACATTGGCCGATGCCCCTTTCAGGGTATGGGTGGCCCGCATCAAACTATAAATATCCGCCGTGCTGGACTCTTCATGCAAGGCCAAGAGTTCCTGTTCAATGGTGATCAGGAGGTCTTGGGCCTCGGTGACGAAGTATTGATAGCCTTCGGGGTTGCGGCTATCGGCGGGGGCTTCGAGGGAGGGGTTCGTTTCCGATTCTGGGGCGGGTGAGGATTCAAAGTCATCCAACCCATCAAGATCATCTAAGCTCAGGTCATCCAAAGACAATAACCCCCCACTGCCAAACAGGTCTTCAGCGGTGGCATTTTCCAGGGCATCGGGGTCGGGCCAATCCAACTCGCGGGAGAAATCCAGATCATCCATGGCGGGAAAATCGGGAAAAGGATCGGCGTTGAGATCTGAGGGGGCGATCGCTTGCGGTGGGGTGTCGGTGGGGGCGATCGCTTTTTCCGCCTCGATCATTTCTAGGGGGAATTCCGGGGCCGGCGGTTGACTCAATTCCGGCGGTGGGGGGAGGGCGGGGGCCTGCTCCGGGTCAGGCTGAGGCGTGAAGTTTTCCTCAGGAGCGGCCGCTGCTGGCCAATCATTCCCCCATCCGGCCAAGGTTTCGGCATCTTGGCTCAACCCATCATCCACGGCCCACAGTTCCGGATCTAAGGCGGCGGGGTTGGGTTCAGAGGGGAGATCCGGGGCCTCGCTGAACGCATCCCCCCATCCGGCCAGGGTTTCCGGGTCGAAATCCTGGGGAAATGCGGCGGGGGGTGGGGACGGCTCCAGGGTGGGATCGGGTTCGACAAAGGGATCAGGATCAGCGAAGGGATCAGGCACATCGCTGAACTCATCCCCCCATCCGGCCAGGGTTTCCGGGTCAAGGGCTGGGGGCGCTGCGGGTTCGGGGGCAGTGGGTTGCGGGGATAGCGGCCAGAGTTCCGGGGGGAGGATGTCGATGGGGATGGTAGTGCGTTGATCCACAGTTGAATCGGGCGAGATCGCTTCCGGTTCCTCCTCAACCCGGATCTCGAAACTAGCGACCGGATCGGGTGCGATCGCCTCTGGTTCCTCCTCAACCACAATTTCAAAACTTGGAGCGGGAGGGCGTTGGGGTTCTGGGGTGGGTGCTGGCGTGTCATCCCCAAAC
>CAZCWE010000221.1:4789-7342 GCA_964502285.1 uncultured Spirulina sp.
AGATCATCATCCCCCCACAAATCATCGGTTTGGGGGGGTGGGGATGCCACGGGGGGCGGGGTGATGATCGGTTGACGCGGGCCATCCCCGAATAGATCATCCTCCTCAATGGTGATCGGTTGCGATGGGGGGCGTTTTGATTGCGGCGGGCGGCTCAGTTCCTCATCGGGGTCGTTCTCATCGTCATCAATCGGGATTGAGGTGGAAGCCTGGGGCGCGGGAGTCTGCAACAGGGCCTCAGCCGCCTTTGCCACTTGTTGGCCCACCTCATCGCGTTGGAAATAGTCCCAATCCCGAATCGATGACCAAACCCCATCAGCCAGTTTATGCAGATCCCATTCTTTCATAGTGAGCGATTGACAGTGGACAAGTGAGCAGCGACGATTCAGCACCATGGGGAGCGACTCTCCCCGCGCCCCATGGCATCCATCCCAAGGAAAGCGATCGCATCCATACCGGGGCAGAGGTCAGCGGGTTGGGGGCGAATTTAATTGACCTTGAATTGTTTCACCACCTCCTGGAGGGTTTGGGCTGTGTTCAGGGTGTCTTGGAAGGTGTTGGACAGTTGCACCGACTCGGCGGAGGTGCTGTCGGAGATTTCCGCCACTTCGCGCATGGTTTGGGTAACGGATTTGGACTGCTCCAATTGGGCGGTGGTGGCGGTGGTGATGCTTTCGACGAGTTCGGAAATTTGGGCCGTGGCAGCGGCGATCGCGGTCAGGTTCCCCTTCGTTTCCTCCACGAGACTCGTCCCCGCGCTCACCTGGGTGATGGCGGCCTCGGTGACTTTAATCACCTCGCTAGTTTGCTGACGGATTTCCGCCACCAGGTTCGAGATTTCCAAGGTCGCACTGGCGGATTGGCGGGCGAGCGATCGCACCTCATCGGCAACCACCGCGAACCCTTTGCCGTATTCCCCCGCCCGCGTCGCCTCAATCGCCGCATTCAACGAGAGCAACTGGGTTTGCGTCGCAAAATCACTAATCAAGTTCACCACCCGGTCAATTTTTTGGGAGGACTCACTCAACTCGCGGATCTTCTGGCTTGCCTCGGATACCGTGTCACGAATGGCCAAAATCCCTTCCACGGTGCGATTCATCGCCGAATCCCCAGAATGCACCGTCTGGTTGGCATTTTGCACCGCCTGTTCAATGGCCGCCGCATTCACCCCCACATCCTGGCTGAAGTTGACCATTTTCTGCACTTCCGCCAGGGCTTGGTTGAGTTCCTGGGCTTGGCGTTGGGCTTGGGCCGCGAGTTGGCGAATCTGGCCATCGCTGCCTTTGGAGGTTTCCGCCACCCGGGCCGTCACATCCTGCACCTGAATGACGATGCCCCGCAAACTTTGCAGCGTGTTGTTGTACACATCGGCGATCGTCCCCAGTTCATCTTCCGAGAGCGGAGCCCGCACGGTGAGATCTCCTTCCAAGGCGGGCCGCACCGCCCGCAATAGGTTCAGGGCCCGCTGTTGGAGTTCTTGGCGTTCGAGTTTTTCCCGCGCAGCAGAGGTTTCCAGTTCCTGGGCTTGTTGGCGCAGTTGGGTTAAATCCGCCGCCCGTTGCAGGGCAATCCCCAATTGTGAGCCTAACTGCACCATCAGTTGAATTTCGGCGCTTTCCCACTGCCGCGGCCCGGAACATTGGTAGTTGGCCATTAACCCCCAGAGGCGATCGCCTAAAAAGATCGGCACGGTAATGTAGGCGCGGGCTTGGAATGCTTCGAGCAGTTCGATATAGCAGTCGGGGAACCCAGCGGCGTAGATATCGTTGCACACCCGCGAGGCCGCCCCTTGGCGATAGGCTCCCCCTTCCGTGCGTTGCAGGTAAGTGTCCTTGCTGGCCATTTGCCGCACTTGCATTTGTTTAATCGTGCAGCCTTCGGTGTCAATATTGACCTTGGTTTTTTCCAAGAGACTGGGATCTTCCACTTGATAATTGAGCAAGCTCAGCCAATTGCTCCCCACGGATTCGGCGACAAATTCCCCCGTCCAATCCGGGTTAAAGCGATAAATCCCGACGCGATCGCTCTCGAACAGTTGCCGCGCCTCACGGGTGGTACTTTTGAAAATCATACTCACATCTTGGGATTGGCGGATTTTATCGCTGATGAGGGCGATCGCTCGCTCCCGTTCCACCGCCTTTTCCAGTTTTTGGGTCTGTTGCTTCACCGCATCGAGATCCGCTGCCCGTTGCAACGCAATCCCCAACTGCGATCCGGCACTGACCATCAGCTTGATTTCCTCATCTTCCCAAGTGCGGGGCGCAGCACATTGATAACAGGCCATCAAGCCCCAGAGCTTATCCTTGAGGAAAATCGGCACGGTGACGTAGGCTTTCGCTTGGAAGGTTTCCAAAAGACGAAGATAACAATCGGGAAACTTGGATTTGTAAATGTCATTGCTGACGCGGAATTTCGCCCCTTTACGGTACGCGCCGCCCTTGGTATCCCGTAGATAGGTGTCTTCACTGGCGAGGCGGCGAATCTGCATATCCTTGATCGTGCAGCCGACGGTATCAATATTCTGCTCCGTGGCTTTGAGCAATTCCGGGTCTT
>CAZCWE010000222.1:0-1456 GCA_964502285.1 uncultured Spirulina sp.
GGGGTGATGGCTCGAAGCTGGGGGCGAAGCCGTTGCGATGGGTGTCGTTGCGATAGGTGGCTACGCGATAGGTGGCTACGCGATCGCTCCCGTTGCGATCGGTGGCGACGCGATCGCTCCCATGAGCAACCTCAGCCGGTGGCGCAATGGGATCTGATGAAATCGGCTCCGGTTTGGGCGGTTGAACCCGGAGCAAGAGGGTTTGGCTCTCGGTGTCGAGGTGGGGAGCGTTGATGCGAAATTCCCAAAACCCCACTTTGAGATCCGTAAAGGGAATCACCACCATCAAGCCATCTTTATTGGTGCGGCCGGTGCGTTTTTGCGATCGCTTTTGGGGCGGGTCTTGATCCACCGTTTGATAAAACACACGAATCTCCACATCCGTATCCGCAGGACATTTTTGCGCCACAATGCGATATTGTCCCGTTTCCAACGCCAGCTTCCGATTTTTAATCGGAAACCACGATCGCGTCCCTTCTTTTTGTAGTAGAAACTCCCAAGCCTCCATGCCTAATCCCCATCGTGAGCGGTCTGAATCTCCGTCGTCACCTTCACCCCTGCTCCATCGTGCCCTCAGTCAAACGTTGTTTCAGTGTAGCTAATGAACCGAGCAAATCTGCTTGAGACTGCTGGGTTTGCTCCTGAGTTTTCAGCCATTTTAGGCCAACCGTTCCCGCTTCGGCCTCACTTTCCCCCAAAACCAGACAGAGGGACGCGCCACTGCGATCCGCCCGCTTGAATTGTTTTTTAAATGCCGCCCCACTGAGGTCAAATTCCACCCGTAACCCTTCCTGACGCAAGGCCTGGGCTAACTGCATCCCCTGGGCCGTGGCGCGATCGCCCTGGGACACCAAATACACCTGCGCCGCTGCCGTCGGAGCCTCATCCCCGCTCAACTGTTCCAGGAGTAAAATCAACCGCTCCACCCCCATCGCCCAACCCACCGCCGGAGTCGCTGGCCCGCCCAACTCGGACACCAGCCCATCATAGCGGCCGCCCCCGCACACCGTCGCCTGCGCTCCCAGGTCATGGGACTGAATTTCAAACGCCGTATGGGTGTAATAGTCCAAACCCCGCACCAGACGCGGATTAATCCGGTAGTCAATCCCCAACGCCGTCAACATCGCCTGCACCTGCTCGAAGTGGTGGCGCGATGCGTCGCTGAGGTAGTCCAGGAGTTGGGGCGCATCTTGGACGATCGCTTTCGTCTTCGGGTCTTTGCTGTCGAGGATGCGCAGGGGGTTACGGGTGAGGCGATCTTGGGAATCAGCATCAAGATCATCTTTGTGGGGGGTGAGGAACTGGATCAGGGCTTCGCGGTAGGCGGTGCGATCGCTCTGATTCCCCACGGAATTAATTTCCAATTGCAACGATTTCAAAGGGTAATCCCCCTTCCCATATCAAGACCGTCGTCATTTAATTTCTTGGGGATCACCGCCTGGCCTTTTGAGGTGAC
>CAZCWE010000222.1:1466-7313 GCA_964502285.1 uncultured Spirulina sp.
TTTCAAACCCAACTGCTGCAAAATATCCGTCGCCACGGCGATCACTTCCACATCGGCGGCCGGGGCATCGCTGCCGATCAACTCCGCCCCAATTTGATGAAACTGCCGCTGCCGTCCCGCTTGGGGCCGCTCGTAACGGAACACCGGCCCCGCATACCAAAGCCGCTGCACGTTACTTTTGGCCCCCAGCTTGTGCTCAATGAAGGCCCGCACCACCCCCGCTGTAAATTCCGGCCGGAGGGTAATGCTGCGATCGCCCCGATCCGTAAACGTATACATTTCCTTCCCCACCACATCGGTGGCCTCACCAATGCCCCGCGCAAACAGTTCCGTCTGCTCAAAAATCGGCGGCCGCACTTCGCTATAGAGGGCATTGCCAAACACCGAGCGAGCGATCGCTTCCACCTGTTGCCAGTACCCCACTTCCTCCGGCAAAATATCGCGTGTGCCCCGCAGCGCCTTAATTGTACCCATCCCTCTCTTCTTGCTTCCCTCAGCGATTAATCAGTGATCCGAGAAAATCTTAACAAATTCTGAAACCTTCCCCCACTCAAAACGTTTTTCAAGCAAAACTCCCTCAGTAACAGATTCAGGCAACCCTACACCTCAAGCCCCTCACTCCTATTTTTGGTATGATTGGAGGTGCTTTTTGCAGACCATCCATGAGCACAGTTCAACGCCAAGCACATCTCTACAAAATCCCCAATTTTACACGAATCATTCAAGATATATTAAACTTTTTTGAAACAACACCCACCTACCCATTGACATTCTCTGAGCGGTTTCATGGTGTAGGTGTATATGGCATCTATTGCCAAGCAAAATCCGGAATTTATCACCCTTTCTCTAGACTGAATCAAGCTAACTATCAATATCCGATTGATATTGGCAAAGCCGTCCCCAAAGGCTGGCGACAGGCTCGTCAGAATATCGCATCAAGCACAAAACAATATGAACTCCATCATCGCCTCCGCGAGCATTATCGGAGTATTACTATGGCTCAGAATTTAGATGTGTCTGATTATTTTTTCAGATTCATTTTGCTTGAAGGACAAGAACGAGATTTAATTAGCACCATTGAAGCCGCCTTGATTCGTCAATACACACCGCTTTGGAATACCGTAATTGATGGCTTTGGAAATCATGATCCGGGTCGAGGACGCTATGCGCAAGCCAAGTCTGATTGGGATGTTTGCCATCCTGGCCGAGTCTGGGCCGATCGATGTCAAGGCATTCCCCACAGTCAAAATGACTTACATCGGAAGATTTCGGATTTTTTTGACACGATTGATCGGAATGAAAGGTGAGTGATTTGTAATGTTAGCTGAATTGACATGTCTAGAGTTATTTGCTGGTGCGGGGGGGTTGGCTACAGGCTTGCGGAAGGCTGGGATTCAACATCGTGCTCTCGTAGAGTGGAATCGTCACGCTTGCCAGACCCTGCGTCAAAACTATCCTCATCATCAAGTCCATACACTTGATCTGAAAAGTTGTGATTTTCGACAATTTGGCACGGTTGACATTCTTGCAGGCGGCCCTCCTTGTCAGCCGTTCTCGATTGGCGGTAAACACAAAGGCAACGATGACTCTCGTAATCTTTTCCCCAGTATGATGAGAGCGATCGCAAGCTGTTGCCCGCGAATCTTTATTATCGAGAATGTCAAAGGTTTATTGCGGAGTTCATTCCGTCCCTATTTCGACTATCTTTTATTAGGACTAGCTCATCCGCAAGCCTATCGCCAAAGAGATGAACATTGGCAAGATCACTATTTACGATTACAGAAAATAAAATCAAATTCTATTCGATCAGGCTATCAATACAATCTGCATTATCAACTGCTCAATGCCGCAGATTATGGTATTCCTCAACAACGAGAGCGAATTTTTATCGTTGGTATTCGTGATGACTTGACACTCAATTGGTCATTTCCAAAGCCCACGCACTCACAAAATGCTCTGCTTTGGCAACAATTCATCTCTGGAGAATACTGGGACAGACATCATCTCTCTCCGCCTTCTCTTTCCAGCTTAAGTGCGCGGCTCTCTCAGCACGTTCAAAAAATGCAGCAACAGCCCAGTCTTTTCCCACCATCATCTCAGCCGTGGCGTACAATTCGAGATCAAATTGGGGGATTGCCTGCACCTGACTTAGCCGGTAGTTTTCATCCGGAACATTGTCTTCGTCCAGGCGCAAAAGTATATCCTGGCCATACCGGAAGCTGGATTGATCTGCCTTCTAAAACCCTGAAAGCAGGCGATCATGGTGTTCCAGGTGGGGAAAATATGATTCGTTACCATGATGGGACAGTGCGATATTACACAACCTATGAAGCAAAATTAATTCAAACATTTCCGGCAGACTATTTGATTGGGGGAGCCTGGACAGAAGCAATGCGTCAATTGGGCAATGCTGTGCCTGTGAATTTAGCGCACACCTTAGCACAGTCTTTGCTGAAAGCGTTTAGTTCAATTCAACAGTATGCAACTGTTTAGTCTCTGCTTTGAATCCAGGTTTTGACTGAAATTAATGACATGATAAAACCAAAATGAACCCCGACAATCATTATCAGCAAGCCCAGGAGAGTTTACAGCACACCCTCGGATGGTATGCCGGGTTTCAGCGTCATGGGCGTTATTTACCCAGCCCGGAACTTCAGGCGGCGGTGCGGCCGCAATTGCAGGCGATGAAAGGGGCATTGACGAAACTGGAGCAGAACGCGGTGCGGATTGCCGTGTTTGGGTTGGTGAGTCGGGGGAAATCGGCGGTATTGAATGCGTTGGTGGGGCAGAATACCCTCGTGACCAGTCCGATTAATGGGGAGACAAAATATCCCCAATCCGTGCGTTGGGTGATGAATGCGGAGACGCAAATTGAACTGATTGATACGCCGGGACTGGATGAAATTGAGGGGCAAGGGCGGGCGACCATGGCGCAGGAGGTGGCGCAACAGGCGGATCTGATTTTGTTTGTGGTGGCGGGGGATCTGACGCGCACGGAATATGAGGCGCTGCGGGAGTTGCGACGGGAGCATAAACCGCTGATCCTCGTGTTCAACAAAATTGATCTCTATCCTGACGTGGATCGGGTGCGGATTTATCAGCAGTTGCAGCAGTGGGCGGGGAATGAGGGGTTAGATCGGGAGTTACAGGCGTTGATTTCCTTGGATGAGGTGGTGATGGTGGCGGCCGATCCGGCTCCGTTTCCGGTGCGGACGGAATGGCCCGATGGGCGGGTGACGGAAACCTGGGAAACGCCACCGCCTCAGATTGAGCCGTTACGGGCAAAAATTCTCGACCTGTTGCGGCGCGAGGGGCGATCGCTCCTCGCCCTCAATGCCCTCGTCCAAGCCCGCCAAGCCACCCAAACCCTCGTCAGTAAAACGATCGCCAGTCGAGCAGCAGAGGCGGAAGCGTTGATTTGGCAGTATGCGAAGTGGAAAGCGGTGGTGGTGCGGCTAAACCCGATCGCACTGCTGGATGTGGTGGGGGGCGCGGTGACGGATTTGGCCCTGATTCGGAGCTTGGCAAAACTCTACGGCCTGCCGATGACCAGTTTTGCCGCTGAAAAACTGTGGCGCAAAATTCTCTTCAGTTCTGGTACATTACTACTAGCTGAGTTTGGCAGTAGTGCGGTGCTGGGTGTGGGCAAAAGTGCGAGCCTAGTGGATGCCTCCCTGTGGGGCACTTGGACGACCACGGCACTCCTGCAAGGGGGGCTGGCGGGCTACGGCTCCTATGTGGTGGGCAAAGTGGCGCAGCACTACCTAGAGCAGGGCTGTACCTGGGGCGATCGCGGCCCCAACACCGTCATCCGCACAATCCTGAACCAAGTGGATCGCCAAACGATTATCGATCGCCTCCGCCGCGATTGGCTCAATTCGTAACCTCTGCAAGGAATGATATGGAACTGGTTTCTCGCTCGGTTTCCGTCGCCGGTCTGACGGACTACATCAAAAGCAGCCTCGAAGATGACCCCGTCTTGCAGCATGTCTGGGTCACGGGGGAAGTGACCACCGCCAATGCTCATCGGGTCGGGCTATTTTTAACCCTGGCTGATCCTGACGAGGAAGCGACGGTGCAGGGGGTGGTGTGGGGACGGATGCGGCTTCAGTTGAAGCATCAGCCCCAGGTGGGCGATCAGGTGGCGGTGTTGGGGAGTGTGACGCTCTACGCCAAGCGAGGGGACTATCGGCTCCAGATTGTCCAGATTTTGCCCCTGGGGGATGGGGCGCAGGCGCTGCGGTTGCAACAGGTGCGATCGCGCCTTGCCGCCGAGGGTGTGTTTGATCCCCTGCTCAAAAAGCCCCTGCCGCCCCATCCCCGCACGATCGCCGTGGTCACCGCTCCCACCGCCGCCGCCTGGGGGGATCTCCAACGCACGATCCAAGCCCGTGATCCGAGTATTCACATTCTTTTTTCCCCCGCCACCGTCCAAGGTGACCAGGCCCCCGACAGCATTGCCACCGCCCTGGCCCGCATTGAAGCCGACGATCGCGCTGAGGTGATTATTCTGGCGCGGGGCGGCGGCGCAACGGAGGATCTGGGCTGTTTTAACGATGAGCGGGTGGTGCGGGCGATCGCGGACTGTCGGCGGCCGGTGGTGACGGGGATCGGCCACGAACGGGATCAAACCTTGGCGGATCTCGTGGCGGATGTGACGGTTCACACGCCCACAGCCGCAGCGGAACGGGTGGTTCCCTCGGCAGTGCAGCGACAACAGGAACACGAGCAGCGGCGCGATCGCCTCCTGCGGGCGATGCAAACGCGCTTTGCCCAGGAAGCTGATCGCCTCCATCACCTCCAGCACCGCCTCCACCGCCTCCCCCAACAGGCCCCCAGCCTCCAACAGGCCCGCCTCCAAACCCAAATTTTTCGCGAAAAACTCGCCGCCCTCAATCCCGATGCGGTGCTGCAACGGGGCTATGCGATCGCCCAACAGGCCGATGGTGCGATCGCCCGCCGTAGCGATGCCCTCCGCCTCGGTGAAACCCTCACGCTCCGTCTTGCCCAGGGTACGGTACAGGTCACGGTGACCGCCCTCGATCCAGATCAATCCCCGCCGCCCGATCAAAACTCTTGACAATATTCCGGAGCAAGCTGCTATAATCACAAAGGCAAGCGCATCAAAACGCCCAACCCAATGGGGTGTCGCCAAGCGGTAAGGCAGCGGTTTTTGGTACCGCCATTCCCAGGTTCGATCCCTGGCACCCCAGCATTTTAAAAGAGCGAATTCGGTTCACCGGGTTCGCTTTTTTGCGTGATGCAGACGACACGCTCCCGTCTAAAATGGGACAGGAATGGAGCGCACAGGAACGAATGACAGCCTATCGAGTCGGAATTGCGGGGCCCGTGGGGTCGGGAAAAACAGCGTTATTAGACGCGCTGTGTAAGGCGTTGCGCGATCGCTATCAAATCGCGGTGGTCACGAATGATATTTACACCCAGGAAGACGCGCAGTTTTTGGTGCGATCGCAGGCGTTGAGTAGCGATCGCATCCGAGGCGTGGAAACGGGCGGCTGTCCCCACACCGCCATCCGCGAAGATGCTTCGATGAACCTGGCTGCGGTGGCGGAACTCGAAGCCACGTTTTCACCGTTGCAACTGGTGTTTCTCGAAAGTGGGGGCGATAATTTGGCGGCGACGTTTAGCCCGGAGTTGGTGGATTTAACGATCTACGTGATCGACGTGGCCGCAGGCGATAAAATCCCCCGCAAGGGCGGCCCCGGCATCACCAAATCCGACCTCTTGGTAATCAATAAAATCGACCTCGCGCCCTACGTCGGCGCAGACTTGGCTGTGATGGATCGCGATGCGAAAAAAATGCGGGGCGATCGCCCTTTCATCTTC
>CAZCWE010000223.1:0-6538 GCA_964502285.1 uncultured Spirulina sp.
ATGAAATACCATAATGCTCCTTCATGATTGAAGAATTTCTTAGAATATGATAATCCTTTCCTCACCAACCGTGAGCATCTTTGCCTTAGCGTATTGTTGAATCTCTCGATGTGATTAGTCTCACCCTTCTCTTTCGTCTTCGGTTGATGAATCTCTTGGGGAATTGCTTCACAATATGACTCTAAACCATCCGTGTAGACCACACAACTTCTTTACCACGACCCGTTGGCGTGCTGTTGCTCTTCGGGATGTGGGGCGATCGCTACACGGAGAGAAACACGGGCTCGGTTTGGCGGCGCAGTTGGCCGTTGGGGAGGCGATCGTAAATTAGCGGCTCGCCCGTCTCAATTTCGAGATGGGGCACATCATCGGCGGGAATGGATTCGAGTTCCATCACAATCGAGCGCAACGAGTTCCCGTGAGCGACGAGCAGCACATTTGACCCTGCTTTGAGGAGGGGTAAAATGCGATAGTTAAAGAAGGGAATGGTGCGCGAAGCGGTATCGGCCAAACTTTCACCACCGGGGGGGGAAGTTTGATACGAACGTCGCCATTGATGGACTTGATCATGGCCGACTTTTTCGGCCATTTCTGCTTTGTTATACCCTTGCAGATCGCCGTAGTAGCGTTCGTCTAAGTTGGGGGATTGAAAAATGGGAATTTCTTCTTCTTTATGACCGTCATAATCATCCCAATTATGCCAATCTGGATCGGCAGGGTCGTGCTTAAAAACGGGGCTTTTTGAGTCAGACCTCGCGGGGCCTTCGGTGAGGCAAATGGCTGTGGTTTCCATCGCCCGCATCAGCAAACTGGTGAATGCTACATCAACCGGATAGGGGGAAATTTTCCGGGCGGCGGCGATCGCTTCTTGACGACCGTGATGATTGAGTGGCACGTCTACCCAGCCACTAAAGCGGTTTTGGGCGTTCCAGGTACTTTGGCCATGGCGCACGAGAATGAGGTGAGGCATTTAGATTAATATCCCAAAAATGACATCAGGCAACGGCGGGCGATCGCACTGGGCGTGATGAATGGGGGAGCGATCGCAACAGCTCACTGCTACTCCTACGCTAATCAATTTGCCCCCCTGTTGCCCTCCCTCAATCGATAGATCTTGCCCCAATTGTGATGTTTCTGATGTTGATTCAATCTGCCAAGATCTAGACAGCAAAAAGGGAGAGTATTCACTCTCCCCTCGCTACGATAAAACCTCTCACTAACACATGTAATTCAGTCTTGAACATCCAATCACCATTGTGGTTTTGGGTGCAAGGATGGATTAACTGGCGATGTATTCTTGAACCCGTGCCCGGCGTTTGCGTAATTGATTGAGGGCCTGTTGTTCAAGTTGGCGGACTCGTTCGCGGCTGAGGCTGAGTTGCTCGCCAATTTTAGCCAAGGACAAGGGGTTACCATCTTCTAAGCCGTAGCGGAGGATGATCACCCGCCGTTGTTGGGGTGTGAGTTCCGAGATCAAGTTTTGCAAATCTTGACGCAGGGACTCTTGGGTGGCGTAGTCATCGGGGGAGGCATCCTCATCTTCGAGGAGTTCCGATAGTTCGGTGTCGTGGTTATCCCCGACGCGCATATCCAAGGACAGGGGATGCCGGGCCACGGTGAGGTAGTCCCGCACTTGGCTAGGCTCCATTTCGAGGGCGATCGCAATATCCTTGGGGGTGGCCCGGCGACCCAATTCTTGGGCCAGTTCGCGCTGGGTCTTTTTGATCTTGTTGAGTTTTTCGGTGATGTGGATCGGCAGACGGACGGTGCGCGATTGCTGGGCAATGGCGCGGGTAATCGCCTGACGAATCCACCAATAGGCATAGGTGGAGAATTTATAGCCCCGGGTCGGGTCAAACTTCTCGACCCCGCGTTCTAGCCCTAGAGCACCTTCTTGGAGCAGATCAAGAAACTCCATATTGCGCTTCTGGTATTTCTTCGCGATCGAGACCACGAGACGCAGGTTCGCTTCGATCATCGCCCGCTTGGCGAGTTTGCCCTGCTGCAATTGCTGTTGCAGCTCAGTTTCGCTGATCTGGGCGCGGTCTGCCCATTCTGCGGGGCTGGGTTCGCGATCGCATTCGTCGATAAATTGCTCTTGTTGGGCAAGTAGTTCCATCATTTGCTGGACTTGCTTCCCGTAACGGATTTCTTGCTCGTGGGTGAGCAAGGGAACACGCCCAATTTCTTGGAGGTAGGTACGCACCAGATCCGTAGAGACCGCTTTGGGTGCAGTTGAGAGGTTTGCTGTTGGCATGGTTGGCACAAGACTCCTTTGGTTGGGTCAGTAACTTCTATGGTGGGGGATAATGGCGATTTCTGGGGAGGGGGACAATGGCGAGATCCCCGAACTCGAACTTAAGCTATCTCTAATGATTCCCATCGTGTGGGGGGGGGAGGGCCAGCGATCGCGTCAACGAATTAAGACATTAGGCTAGGAATTTCCTCACTTAAGTTGACAGACTCAAAACCATTCGTTATTCTTACTATTGTGTGAGGAGCGAACAAGAAAAGGAACCGAGACGAAACACGGCAAGTCGTCGGTTCCTTTTCTGATCTCAACACTTTTCTGTATCGCTTCCATATCCTCAATATATTTTGATCCATTAATGTGGCTTGGCAGTGGGACGAAACTCAGTCCTGTTGTTGATGCTCGTGGCTTCCGGGGTAGATTGATAGGCTATTAGCCTACTCGGTATTGACGAGAACTATTTCAACTCTTTATATTTTCTTCCACCTTGCGGCAACCGCGCAACCTCCTTTTGGCAGATATCTAAACAATTGAGCACCGGCTCAATGGGACAGCCGATCGTGAAAGTCGGCAATGGTTAGGACATGGCTGGGGGACTAAACGCTTCATGGGGTGAGCCCTGCACGAAAAAAGACTGTCCTAAACAATGCAGCGAATTAAAAGGCATCAACAGGGCTAAACCGGCAAGACCCGTTTAGAAAATGCTGTGCTTTTGGACGGCCGGCCCCCCATTATCACCTTAGCGGCGACGTTCAGCAAGTTTTTCGAGCACGGCGCGGTAGGGAACGTTATGGTGAGCGAGAGCGACGAGGGTGTGATAGAGCAGATCCGCTGCTTCACCCGCGATCGCATCCGGGTCATCATCTTTGCAGGCCATCACCACTTCGGCGGCTTCTTCCCCGATTTTCTTGAGAATTTTGTTATCGCCCCCGGCCAGAAGTTTGCAGGTGTAAGAGTCCGGGTTGGGGTGGTCACGGCGATCGCAAATCACATCGTAGAGTTCAGAGGCTAGGTTAGACCCTGGTGCTTGCGTCTCGCCACCCACTTGGTAGAAACAACTCCGTTCCCCGGTATGGCAGGCGATATCCCCCACCTGTTCAATGGCCATCAAGATCGCGTCACTGTCGCAGTCGTAGCGCATCGACTGCACCCGCTGAAGATGGCCAGAGGTTGCGCCCTTGTGCCAGAGTTCTTGACGCGATCGGCTCCAGTACCAAGCATCCCCCGTGTCTAGGGTTTTGGTGATTGATTCGCGATTCATCCAGGCCAGCATCAGCACCGTGCCGTCGAGGTGGTCTTGGGCGATCGCCGGGACGAGACCCTGCTCATTAAACCGGATTTGATTAAGGGGAATAGCAGCAGAAAGATGGGGTGCGATCGTCATAGGTCCACAGAAACGAGAAAACCGTGTTAGCACGGCTGAATTGCCTCTTTCATTGTCCTACATTCCAGCCCCGGCGCAAGGCTAGAATACTTCACTTATGAACCCTCACCCTGGCGATGATGGTGATCTATGCTCTCTTGAGGGTAGCGTTGGGGTTGGCGTTCTGGCATGGTTTCTGAGGGCTGAAACCGCGAGGGGGGATGGCGGAGTTCATGCAAGAGGGTGTAGAAACAGGGGACGATCAACAGCGTCAGCACCGTGGCGAGGGAGAGACCGGAAAACACGACAATCCCCAAGGGTTGCAGGAATTCCGACCCCTCGCCAATGCCGAGGGCCAGGGGAAAGAGGCCGAGGACGGTGGTGAGGGTGGTCATCAAGATCGGGCGGAGGCGTTGGGGGGCGGCGATTAGCATGGCGGCGCGGTGGGTGATGCGATCGCGCTCCCGAATCTGATTCGCCAACTCCACCATAATGATCGCGTTATTCACCACAATCCCCACCAACAGCACCGCCCCGACGATCACCGTCGCCCCCACGGCCGTTTCCGTGACAAACAGCCCCAAAATCCCCCCCGCCAACGCCAGCGGCACGGTGAGCATAATCACCAACGGATCAAGCAGCGAATTATATTGCACCGCCATCACCACAAACACCAAGAACGCCGCCAAGCTGCCCAACAGTTTTAACGAGTCTTGCAGTTGTTGATTGGTGGCTGCCGCTGCACTGGGCAATCGGCTAACGCCCTCCGGCAATGACACCTGGGAGACGATCGCATCCAACTCATCGAGGGCCGCGCTCAAGCTCGTGCCTTCAGTTAAACTCCCTTCAATCAAGAGAATTTGACGCTGATTGATCCGTTGGATTTCTCCCGGTGCGGGGCCGATCTCCACCGTTGCCAGGTCGCCCAGTTGCACGGCTTGGGCGTTTTCGGTGAAGAGGGGGACGCTGCGGAGTTGGTTGGCGCGTTGAATCAGGCCGGGCTGGAGTTGAACGCGAATATCCACGAGGCGATCGCCCCGCTGCAATTGGGTCGGCACAGACCCATCAAGAGCCGTTTGCACCGTTTCGCCGATTTCCTCTGAGGTGAGGCCCAGTTCCGTAGCCCGTTGCCAATCGGGGCGAATCTGGACTTCGGGGCGTGGCGGTGCGGCATCGGGTTCGTAGCGGGCGAGGACGGCTTGCTGATCGAGGGCGGCGAGAATTTGCTCGCCTGCGGTGCTCAACGATTGGGCATCTAAGCCCTGCAAGACTAAATCAATATCATCGCGGGTGGGGGAATTGCTGAGAATTAGACCCCGCACCGAATCCGGGCGCATCCGAATCGATGCGCCAATTAGGCGAATTTGTTGGTTAATGATGCCATTGACGCGATCGACATAACTCCCCACAGAGGTTCCGGGCTTGAGGGTGATGGTGCTGGAGCCGCGCAGAGCATCGTTGACGGTGATATTGCCAAAGAGTGACCCCCCGGCGGTGGTGAAAACGTAGTCCGTTTCCGGTTGTTCGAGGAGAATTTGGTCAATGGCGGCCATGACTTGGCGGTTGGCTTCGATGGTGGTTCCGGTGGGAAACTGGGCGGAAAGACTGACTTGGCCGGTATTAATCCGGGGCAGGATTTCCTGGGGCAATTGCGGGGCCATCCAGAGACTGCCACCGCCGAAAATAGCGATCGCCGCCACAATCACCCAAACCCGATGGCGCAACACCCAGCGCAACACCCCCTGATAACTGCGGGTAAACCGTTCGATCCCCTGCTGAAATACCTGAATGGGGCCGGTTTGCTGCACCCAGTTATTGCTATTCGTCGCCAGGAGGCGCGAGGAAAAGGCCGGCACAACGGTGAGGGCAATAATCAACGACGCCGCCACGGCAAAACTCACCGTCAGCACCAATTCACTAAAAATCAGCGACAAAAATCCGCCAATTAAGAGGAAGGGCAACACCGCCACCAAGTTGGTCAACGTTGAGGCCAGAAGTGCCGATTCGAGGGATTGGCTGCTGGTTTCCACGGTGCGACGAATCCAGCGGGGCGATCGCCGTCGCCGGTTGGGGGGTAGGGGGGCGTTGCGTTCTGGGGTGAGGCCCTTGGCGATGGTTTCGAGCATCACAATCGAGTTATCCACCACAATCCCCACCCCCAGGGCTAACCCGCCCAAGCTGAACACGTTCAGGGAGAGGTTAAACGTCCGCATCAGGATCAAGGCGGTGAGGGTGGCAAGGGGAATCGCCGCCACAATAATCAGGGTTTGACGGACGGAGCCGAGGAAGAGAAGGACGACGATCGCCGCCAAAATTGACCCCGATAGCCCGGCGATCGCCACATTTTGGATCGAATTACGAATAAATTTCGACTCATCTAATGTCGCCGTCATCTCCAGATCCGCAGGCATCAGGTTTGAGTCTTGCAACTCTGCTAGCTTCGCTTTCACCGCGTCGATCACTTCGACGGTGTTCGCTTCCGGCTGTTTTTGAATGCTCACCTTCACCGCCGGGCTACGGTTCAGGGTGACGAAAATGCGCTGCTCTTCGATATCATCCCGAATCTCGGCCACATCCCGGAGGGTCACGGTGCGCGGCGCGTCGGCACTGCCCACATTAATCGCAAGCTCCCGCACCTCATCCGCCGTTTGGAATTGACCCACCACCCGCGTTAACGATTCGGCATCACCTCCCCGCAGCAAGCCCCCCGATGTGTCTACATTCCGTTCCCGCAGGGCATCGAGGCCATGCACGTCGATGGCGTACTCGCCGTTCATTGCCCGGCGGGTTGCAGGGACACGCTCACCGGCTGCCCGGGATGCAGCTTTGCGGCGTCCTTCGGCTGCGGCCAGGCTTCCACCAGATAGACCAGCCGTGCCAAGTCGCCCATGTCGGCATTGTTGTCCACCGTGAAGGCATCCCCG
>CAZCWE010000223.1:6548-7266 GCA_964502285.1 uncultured Spirulina sp.
CACATCCAACCCCAAAGCCTGCAAGCGTTTCAAGTCTAGATTCACCTGAATTTCTTCCTGGACTCCGCCGGTCACGTCCACATTGGCCACCCCCGGCACACGGATCAATTCCCGCGCCAACTCCTCATCGGCAAAAATCCGCAAATCCACCGCCGCCAACGCCGGCGAGGTGATCGCCAATTCATACACCGGCAGTTGAGACGGGTCGAATTTGAAGAGGCGGGGCTGTCCGATCGTGTCTGGGAGGGTGCTGCGGGCGCGGTTCAGAGTGGCGGTGGCATCGTTTAAGGCCTGATCCACATCCGCACCGGGTTCAAAAAAGAGATCAATACTGATCCGCCCTTCGCGGGTTTGGGAAAAAATCTGCGTCACGCCTTCGGTGGCGGCGAGGGCTTCTTCGAGGGGGCGCGTCACTTCGTTGACGGCCACTTCGGGCACTAAGCCGGGTGCATCAGCCCGTAACCCAATCCGAGGATAGGTAATCGAGGGGAGCAGATCGACGGGGAGTTGACCGAGGGCAAAGGCCCCAAGGACGAGGAGTGCGATCGTCAACATCAGGGTGGCGATGTGACGGCGGATGGCGAGAATGCTCAGGCTGCTGGGGGGTGGGGAGGTGGTCATGGGAGGAATGGGAGCAGGGATGAGTTGATACAGTTGAGAGTTACTGAGGGCTGAGCTTTAACGAGGGCTGAGCGGAGTCGAAGCCCGGCCGCTTACC
>CAZCWE010000224.1:0-7260 GCA_964502285.1 uncultured Spirulina sp.
CCGCTCCTGCGATCAACGGTTAATTCTCTCGCATCACTAGATGCCGAATTGAATCGCTGAATCAGAAAGCCCCCTCCTATGAGGGGGCTTTCGCTTGGTCTATTGCATGGGATTTTGGCTGAAGTACAGGGATCATCTACTGCTATACAAGTTCTTCAGCAGACTCAGGTATTAATAGACAACCCAAAAAAAGCCGTCCTAGAATGACGGGGTTTTAAACCCAGTTTTTCGATAAATTTCCTTTCCGTCAGCATCACCCTTGATAATGAGCAAGAATGGAATTATTCTGGGCGTTTCGCCTTAACTGTCCCTAAGGAAACGGAAAAAGGCATCAGAGGGCATCAGGGTCAAGTTTATGAATCGATGGGAACGGCCCATCGTTTGTTTTTTTGCCAGGCTGTTATGCCATGAGTCCGAATCAAATTACGCAAATTGTCCCGACCTTAACGCCTGATGTGAGCGGGTTGGGGGACTATGCCTTGTTGTTGGCGCAAGTATTGCGCTCCGAGTTTGATCTCACCACCTATTTTGTGTTGGGGAATCCGGACTGGCGGGGTGAGATCGAGATAGATGGGTTTCCGGTGCAGAAGATTTTGCAGCGGAGTCGGGTGGGGCTGTTGGCGCAGTTGAGTAGTGCGCCGATTGTGTTGCAGTACGAGGGCTATGGCTATGCGCAGCGGGGCTGCCCGGTGTGGCTGTGGCAGGGGTTGCACCATTGGCAGGCGAAAACGGCATCCTGCTGGGTGACGATCTTCCATGAGGTGTATCCCTACGACCATGGGCCGTTTTGGACGAGTTCGTTTTGGTTGTCGCCGTGGCAGCGACGCTTGGCGGGGCAACTGGTGCGGGGGAGCCATTACGCGATGACGAGTAAGGAGAGTTATCGGCGGCTGTTGTTGAAGTTGCGGCGCGATCGCGCCACGCCCATTGCAGCCTTGCCAGTCTGTAGCAATATTGGCGAACCGGTGGGCTTGAGACCCTTGCGCGATCGCCCCCGTCGTCTCGTGGTGTTTGGCCATCCCAACAGCCGCCGCCTCGTCTATCAACGGGACTATGCCGCCCTTGCCCACGCCTGTCAAACCTTCGGGATTACGGAACTGTGCGATATCGGCGTACCGATGGGCAACCCGATCCCGCCCTTGCCCAATGTGAGGATTTTGGAGTTGGGCATTCTCGCCCCAGAACAAATTAGCGCCCTGATGCAAGAGGCGATCGCTGGCTTTATCAGCTTCATTCCCCCGGACTACCTCGCCAAATCCGGGGTTTTTGCCGCCTACTGTGCCCATGGCCTGCTGCCCATTTTGGCCCAGCGAGCCACCAAACCCATGGACGGTTTACTCATCGGTAAACACTACTGGGTGAGCAAGCCCGGCCACAGCATTTCCCTCGCCACGGGTCAATGTATCGCCGATAATGCCCATGCTTGGTACTCCGGCCATCGCCTCTATGCCCATGCTCAAACGATCGCCCACGCCATTCGTTGAACGGGTACGGTTTCACTCACTGCCGCAAATCGCAAATTTTAGTTAAAATCGGCAAGACCCAACTAAACTCTCAATCATTTTAAGTAGTATGACTGCAACCATAAGCAAGCCTCAGTACGAGGTTAAAGATTACGAGGTTAAAGATATTAATCTTGCGCCCCAAGGGAAAAAGCGGATTGAATGGGCTGGCCGGGAAATGCCGGTGCTGCGCCAGATTCAAGAGCGTTTTGCCCAAGAAAAGCCCCTCGCCGGAATTCGCCTCGTCGCTTGTTGCCACGTCACGACGGAAACCGCACATTTGGCGATCGCCCTCAAAAATGCCGGTGCTGATGCGATTTTGATCGCCAGTAACCCCCTCTCCACCCAAGACGATGTGGCCGCTAGCCTCGTCGCCGATTACGGCATCCCCGTCTTTGCAATCAAAGGTGAAGACAACGCCACCTATCACCGCCACGTCCAAATCGCCCTCGATCATCGCCCCAACATCATCATCGACGACGGCAGCGACGTGACCGCCACTTTGATCAAAGAACGCCAAGATCAAATCAGCGAAATCATCGGCACCACCGAAGAAACCACCACCGGGATCGTTCGTCTCCTCGCCATGTTCAAAGATGGCGTTTTGACCTTCCCCGCCATGAACGTCAACGATGCTGACACCAAGCACTTCTTTGACAACCGCTACGGTACGGGTCAATCCACCCTCGACGGCGTGATTCGTGCCACCAACGTTCTCCTTGCGGGTAAAAACGTTGTTGTTGCGGGCTACGGCTGGTGCGGCAAAGGGGTTGCCATGCGCGCGAAAGGCATGGGTGCTAATGTGATCGTGACCGAAATTGATCCCACCCGTGCGATCGAAGCCGCCATGGATGGCTTCCGCGTCATGCCCATGGCCGAAGCTGCGTCCCAAGGGGATCTCTTCATCACCGTCACCGGCAACAAGCACGTCATCCGCGCCGAACATTTCGAGGCGATGAAAGATGGTGCGATGGTCTGCAACTCCGGTCACTTCGATTTGGAAATCGACTTGGCGACCCTCAAAACTATGACCAACGAAGTCCTCGAAGCCCGAAACTTCACCCAAGAATACAAGCTCAAGAGCGGCAAATCGGTCATCGTCCTCGGTGAAGGTCGCTTGGTGAACTTGGCCGCGGCTGAAGGTCACCCCAGCGCCGTGATGGATATGAGCTTCGCCAACCAAGCGATGGCCTGTGAATACCTGGTGAAAAACAAAGGCAAGCTCGAACCGGGCCTGCATTCCATCCCCGAAGCGGTGGATAAAGAAATCGCCAGCCTCAAGTTGGCCGCGATGAATATTTCCATCGACAGCCTCACCCCCGACCAAGAAGAGTACATCAACTCCTGGACTGTGGGCACTTAAGCCAATTGATGACACCGATGGGGTGTGGCGTGATGGCGGCATCCCTATCGAAATTAAACGACGAACACGATCGCTGAACATTATCGATGCGTTGTCCGTCTAAACAGGGGAGAGGCGATCGCGTCTTCCCTGTTTTTTTGCCTCAAGACAGTTGAGAAACAGGTCTAGTCTGGCCGTCCTGTCGCTCAGTAGCGGTCATGATTGAATTATCACGAGTTAGGAAACTCATCATGTTTAAGCACCTTATCCCCTCTGTTTTATGCTCTACCGCGCTGCTAGGCACGGTGTTGACGGGTGCTGTGGATGCCCAAAACGCTGCCTGTGGTGCAGGAACCAATGTATCCGGGGGGCCATCCCAATGTGTGGGAACCTCTCAAAATAATGCCCTGAGTTGTAATGCTATTCCGGCGAATCCGAGCCATCGCATGAGCTTAAGCAGTGCCATGGCGGTGGAAATTAGTGCCACGGCCAACGGTGGCAGCGGTCAACCGAGCTTGATGATTGTCGGCCCGGATGGCTGTTTTTATGCGATCGCTACTCGGAGCGGCGGCATGGCGAAAATCCCCGGCCTGTGGTCATCGGGGGAGCACGCCATCTATGTGGGCGATGTCAATGGGGCAGCGAGTGCCTACACCTTGTCAATCACTCAAGATTGAGGCTCGATTGAGCCGTGCTCAAGCCTTGGTGTTGTGTCCATTGCACGAGGCCGGTGTCACTCGTCCAGAGGATGCGAGTTTGGGGGGCGGGGATGGTCTGATCCGGATCAGGTTTGCGACGGCTGAGAATAATCCCTAGCGGGGCGGGAATTTGGGCGAAGAGCTCCGGCGTGAGGGCCTCTTCCGCAACGACGATCGCATCGGGTAAAGCCTCAAAAGTCGGCCATTGGGCCTGGGGCGCGAGGATGAAGAGCCAGGTTTGTTGCGGATGGTGGAGCCAGAGGAGCGAGCCATCGGCATTGATATTCGTAACGGTGGTAGACCGGAGTTGCAGGGTTTGATTCGGGGCGAGGGGCGCGATCGCTTCTGAAGTTTCAGGATCAGCCATCGCCCCTTGTCTCGCCGCAGATGTTGCCCAGAGTTGCCCTAGGTTGCGATTATTGCGGAGACTGGGCAGGTTGGCGCGATCGCTGTCCCGCAGCAGCAACACCGTATCCAAGGCATTCACCCCAGCTTGCTGCAAGGCGGGCGTTAATTGATACTCAATCACATCGCGATCGCCCGTCCCCACCAAGCCCACCGCGCCCCGATCTTGGATCAACAACACCGGATTGGGAGCCGTATCCAAAAGCGTCCAATGGACTGCGATCGCCCGTTGATACCCCAACGGCACCACCAACACTAAGAGTCCCGCCAGAATCACCCCCCAGCGTCGCCACTGCCGTAAGCCCGCCCAGCAGAGCATGATCCACAGACCATACATCACCCCCACCTGCCACAACTCCACCGAGCCCACCGCCCGCAAGCTGCCCGGCAACTGATAAAACCAGGCCACAATTGCCCGCAACGCCAACACCGGCCACCCCAGCACCATCGCACTATAGGACCCCGCCACGGGACTGATCAGCGCCAACACCCCACTGGCAAAGCCCCCGACGCTGATGATCAAAATCAGGGGAGTGGTGATGATATTGACGACAATGCTGTAGGGCGAAACGGTGTTGAAATGGTAAATCAGCAACGGCAATGTCCACACCAGGGCTCCGACGGGAACCGCAACAAGGGTGGCAACCGCAGGCGGTAACCGTCCCCACTGCTCAAACCGAGCCATCACCCATGGCGTGACCAAAATTAACCCCACCGTTGCCATAAAACTGAGTTGAAACCCCACATCCACAATCCAAAGCGGATCGACGAGCAGCAACACCGTTGCCGTGACGAGAATGAGGCCCAGCGATCGCACCCGTCGCCCCATCACCAACGCCACCAATCCCACCACCCCCATCAACGCCGCCCGCACCACCGACGCTTGAAACCCCGTCAGGCTGACATAAACCACCAGCGTCACGATCCCCGCAACCAGTTGCACCCATTGCGGCAGTTTCCCCGTCACCCCCTTCACCATCCCCACCAACACCGACACATGAAACCCAGAAGCCGCCAAGGTATGGGCCAGCCCCACCTGAATAAATTGGGTTTGCACATCCAAGGCTAAATCCACCGCCTTGCGCCCCAACACCATCCCCGCCACCAAAAACCCCGACGGACTCCCCAACCCCTCCACCAACGCCCTAACAATCCGTTGCCGAATTTGCCACAGTCCCCCCGGCCGCTCCGTGGGTTCGTTCATCAATTGCCCGGTAAAGCCGGTGAAAATGCCCTGTTTTCGGAGATAGGCGCGAAAGTCGAAGCCGCCGGGAATGCTTGGGAGTGGAGGATCGTAGAGTTTGCCGAGGAGTTGCACCTGTTGGCCGGGGACGAGACCTGTACCGTGGAGGAGGGGAATCGTGGCGTAGACTTTGCCGGCAATATTGGCGTTGCCGTTGAGTTGCTCGACTTGAAGAATGAGGCGGATTTTTTGCTTGCGGGTGAGGCCTGGGGGTTCGGTAATGCGACCGACGATCACCACATTTTTGCCGTCGAGTTGGGCTTGGTGATAGTGAATATCTTGGGGGCTGGGGTGGGGTTGGCTGAGGTGAACATAGCCCACAGCCAGGGCGGCGATCAGTCCGGCACTACACCAAACGCGCCAATCGGGGCCCGCCCGCCAGCGCAAAGGCAGGACACGACTCAGGAGCAAACCGAGGGTGATCCAAACGATCGCGATCGCTCCCGGTGCGATCGGCAATTGCGCCCCCAACACTCCGCTTAAATAGGCAATACACACCACTGCCCAAGCCCATCGACTCATCGGTTTAACATCCTAAGATTTGACACAATCCCAATGCAGGCGATTACTATCCCCAGATCCGTAGTTTAAGGGGAGGGCGGTTGAGTTGCTGTTGTCGTAAATACTGCCAGAGGGCGATGAACCACTGTTTCACGTCGGTGGTGGATGCGCCCCGATAGCGAGCGAGGAGGCCGTGGTGTTGAGTGGTGGTGAGACCGAAATCACCCTGGGCCGGTGGGGGAAGTTGGCGCAGGGTGTGGAGGGTTTCGGGCGTGATCGGTTGACCGAACCAGAGGAAACTGCCGATGATGGGTTGTTGATTGAGGCTGTGGGGATGGGTGACAGTGTCCACGCCGCCGGGCAAACCTTGACGATCGCACCAGACCGGGATGCCATTTTGAGACAGTTCCAGGTGCGATCGCCACATCCCACTGAGAAACTGTTCTCCCCGTGCCGTGCGACCAAACCGCGTGATGTCCCACCCGGCAAAGATGCCCCCCGGTTCCAGGTCTACCCGCATCGTTTGGCGATAGTTCGCCCCATTAAAGGCGATCGCTTCTTGGGGCAACCATTCCAACACCGCCCCCGCATTGACCTGTGCTGTAATTTGATGCTCGGCTTCTGGGCCATTGCTGCGGTAGAGTTTCGTGGCGGCGGCGGTGGTGAGGAGGGCGTGGCTGTGGGGAGCGAGAGTGATCTGGGTGGCGAGGCGATCGCCCCCGACAATGCCCCCGCCCGTATGGAGCATGACGGTGTGGCAACAGCGATCGCCTTCGGGATAGAGCGATCGTTGGACTTTGAGCGGCGCACGATGGTACGAGCGTTGCAAGACCGTTTTGCCTGCGATCGCGCCATAGTCCAGCTCTAATTCCCCCTGCCAGCCCACAGCGTCCACGTCGTAAGGGTTTGTTACAATCATCTCCATATCAACTCAACATTCTCTAAATCATCTTAAACATTCTGGTCATCCCCCCATGTTGCGCGATCTTCTCCCCTTTGCGATCTCCATCGATACCGCCTTTCTGGCCGGTGCAGCCCTTTGGTCTCTCGCGCTCTACCTGAGTTTAACCACCCTGCGCCATTGGATTGAACACCAACTGACCCGCTGGTTTAACTTTGCCGATCGCTCCATCTATATGTCTGCAAAAGACTTTGAAGCGTCCCGCCCCGCCCGCGAATCCTTCAACAGTTTATCGGCTGTCCTGATGACCTTAATTCCTTTCCTGGTGGGGGGTGTGGCGTGTCATTGGTTTGTGGAGTTGAGTTTGGGTCAGAGTTGGGGAGTCAGCGGCGGCATTCTCGCCTGTGTTGGCTGTGGCATTTACGAACTCGGACGACGCTCCACCAGTGATCCGAGTTAACGATGAGATTGTTCTAGAAGTGCAGATGGTGTAGATCAACCGCTCAAGGTGCGATCGCATCTACCCCAGCAGCCCACAAGATGCATTGCGACAGGGTTTAGAAACGTTAGGGGTTTTAACGGTGCGATCGCTCTATTTGGGCGGGGCGAGCTTTGTATGATGGGAGCGTTATCCGTTTGGGGTTGTTTGAAGATGTCAAATGAACAGG
>CAZCWE010000225.1:0-7241 GCA_964502285.1 uncultured Spirulina sp.
CACGGTGGAGAAAAGCGGTGTAAACAGCGACACAACGATCAGCGCGACCGCGAAAACGGCGGCAAAGGCGCCGATGATCGACAATTCGCAGCTGTCCGCAAGAAACTCGCCCACGACCGGAATTTCGCGCACCAGCGGCTCGGCCTGCTCCGGGCGGGCGGACTGACTGAACGAGGGTCGCCGCCCTTTGCGGCCGTCACCGTAGAGCGTGAACTGGCTGACCACCAACAATTCGCCGCCGCTCTCCTGGACGGATTGGGCCCACGGTTTGCCATCGGCATCGGGAAATAGGCGTAAGTCGAGGCATTTCCGTGCCATCCAGGCTGCTTCGGCTTCGGTATCGGTGGGGGCAATGCCCACGAGCAAGGTGAGGCCGGGGCCGATGCGGCCGACTTCTTCGCCAGCGATCGCCACTGCTGATGCGGTCACCCGTTGAATTAAAACACGCATGATTTATCCCTGCGGGGCTGATACGCTTTTGGTTTTACCATAGTCCGGGGTGTGGATGTTGGTGACAATACAGCCAAGGGCCAGGGGGTTAACCCTGGCCCTTGAAGGTGAGCGATCGCAGCAACGACGGCAATCGATTCAGCCCATGGGTGAATTAGTAACGGTCGCCACAGGGATCGGTTGATTCGGCTGCGTGGATTGTAGGTAGGTGACCTGGGTGGGGTAGGCGAATTCGATGTCGCGTTGGGCAAAGGCTTCGTACAGGGCCAGGTTGATCCGTTGTTGCACGTCCATGGCGAGGGTGTAGTCGCTGCTTTCCACGTAGTACACCACGTCATAGTTGAGGCTGAAATCGCCGTAGCTGGTGAAGTGGGCGCGATCGAAGGTGATCTGCTCTTGTCTGGCTACGATGTCGCGAATGATCGCCGGGATCACTTCGAGCTTTTCTTTCGGGGTTTCGTAGGTAACGCCGAGGGTGAAGGAGACGCGACGGCGTTCCATGGGGCTGAAGTTGCGGATGCGGGAGCCGGTGAGGTCGGTGTTCGCGATCACAAGGGCTTCCCCACCGATGCTTTTGAGGCGGGTGGTTTTAATCCCGATATGTTCCACCGTGCCGACAAAAGCTCCGACGATGATGAAGTCACCGAGGCTAAAGGGGCGATCGAGAACGATGGAGAAGTAGCTAAAGAGGTCTTGGAGCACGCCTTGGGCGGCGAAGGCGATCGCTAAGCCCCCAATCCCTAAACTTGCTACCACAGCGGAAATATCAAAGCCCAAATTATCGAGCAAGAACACCGCACCCACGGCCCAAAATACCGATCGCAAAATGGGCAACAGCGCACTGAAACTATTTTCCAGTTCTACATCTCCCCGCTTGAGGAGGTAAGACCGCACCAAGTATTCCGTCAGTTGCGACAGGAACAAAATCCCGATCACGGTGGTAACGATGACTGCGAGGGATTGGAGTACCTGGGTGAGAATGGGGTGAAGATTGAGGTTCGTGAGGGCGATGTAGACGATGCCCACGTAGGCGAGACGCACGAGGGGGCGGCTAAATGCTTGAATCAGGCGGGAGTCTAGGGTCGTTTGACTCCGTTTACTGATTCGTTTCAGGGTGCTGATCACCAGGGCGCGGACGCTGTGGATCACTAAAAAACCACCGACGAGGGTGGCGATCGCCAACCCATAGGCGGCGAGGGTATTGTTAAAAAAGGACTGAGTTAAAAACTCGACGGGCATAAAACAGTAAATCCTTGACGCATGAATGATCTGTCATTCACCTTAAGCGATGTTCCTCAATTCGCGCATCTGGCTGAGGGGGGAACTGTTCCCCCTCTTTCGGTAGAGATGATGAGCGTTCATGGGCTGAGGGAATCAGGAGCGATCGCCTCCCCACGAGCGTTAAAACGGATTCACTTCCACCTCGCCGCCGTCTCTAAAGATCACCTGGAACTGTCCCATGGGCTCCGAGGGAATCACGCTGCCCCGCTCGCGATCAATGCCTGCCGCTTCGGGGGTGAGGAGATCCGGCAGGGGGGTGTTGCCTTCGAGTTGGAAGGCGGCGTTGTTTTGGGCTTGATAGTCTGCGATCGCGCCCGATTCTGTCACCCCGACCCGGAAAATCAACTCATTCCCCAAGGTTTCCCCATCCTCATCCCACACATCGCGGAGGGTGTCGAGCAGTTCATTTTGCAGGTCGGCTAGGGTGTCGGGATCGTCGATCACGTCACCATAGCCCGGCTGACCTTGGTAGCCCGCCCAGGGATTAATTTGCAACACGCCGTTGCGGGTGAAGACGACTTTGTACTCGGCGATCGCTTCTCGTGCTTCGATGGCGGCTTGAGTCGGGGCAAATTCGAGATCCGGCAGGGGCGTGAGGTCATCGGCCGAGGCGGGGGTATTGTCCACGGCTTCGTAGGCCACAATCGAGCCGTCAATGGTGGCAGACACTCGGAAGGCTAAATCCTCCGTCACCGCATCGCGATCGTCCCAATTGCGGCTGATTTCCCGGAACAGATACCGCTGAATGAAATCCAACTCCGTCGGGTCTTCAATGGGTTCGGCTGCGGTGAGCAGGGCTTCAAGTTCACCGCTGGAGATGCGATCGCCCGTGGCCGCTGCATCATCCTCATCAGCGGCCGCGACTTGATCCGCGTCCTCTTCATCAGCCGCAGCATCTTCGGCTTCATCCTCTGGATCAACCGGGGGATCGTCAGTGGCCAGATCATCACCGGTGTCCTGATCGCTGTCGGTTTGTTCCGTGGACTCAACCGGGCGATCTTCGGGGATCGTCACCTCCGGCACTGGCAAGAAGAACAGCAGCACAGCGGCGATCGCTAACGACCCCACCCCACTAATCAACGGCATCGCCCGCTCATGGGCCGGCACATCCGCCATGCGATACCGGCGGCTAATCGGTTCGAGGGTCAGTTGTAAATCCGGCAGGGTGCGCGTGTCGTTGCAGAACTGATCCACCACATCCACGAGGTCGAACAGTTCCAAGGTGTTGAGGTGAATTTTCACGGGTTGGCCGTCGGCATTTTCGCTGATCAGGAAATGGCTGTCGGGGGCTTCACCCTTGGTGAGGCGGACGATCGCAGGCTCATGGGCCAACGGGTGCGGAACGCCACTTAAGACCTCTTGGCCGTATTGACTGACCGCCCGCACAAAACTATCGAGGAACTCTCGCCCGCCACTGAGGAACTGCTCCGAATTGCTGAAATGGCATTCCACATTGGTCAAGAGCGACATCAGGGGACGCTGCCCCGCCGCATCATTCTCCGTCGTGAGCAGACTGGGGTTCATCCCATCGAGTTGGAGGCGCACATTGGGGAGGTTGTATTGCCGTTTAATGTTCATGAGACTTCTCCATCAAACAGACTAATCCAGAGGCGTTGACGACCGGCGACCCCGGTACAAAAAAGGAGTTGGGTGAGGAGGGCGATCGCTAATTGATTCAATAATTCTTCTTGGTCGAGATACAAAGCCACCTTCGCCCGGCGGGGATTCATCCGGCTGCGAAAATGGGTGCGGAACCGTTCGATATACTCGGACAGGCGGAAATGCTGCTCAATGGGCAGGCCCTTGGCTTGGGTGTCGTTGTAGGCCGTGAGGAGTTGGCGGATCAGCATCGTCAGGCGGCGGGCGCGATCGCTAATAATCACCACCAACGCCTTCGCCTGGGGCATCGTCAAATTGTTGCGCGTGTAGGAACGCCGCCACGGGTTGGTACAGCGCAAACGCCACAGCGTCACCCGATTATCAATAATGCGATGGAGTTCGAGATCCTTCGCCGTCGCCAGCATATATTCAGACCCCCCCAGTTCCAAGGCTTCGATCGCCAACAACAACAGGTCAATCCGTTGGTGAATGCGGGGCGAACAGCCGTCCACATTCGGAATATCGGGGAGGCTGTCCAAAATCAGCGGATTTGGACGGGAGGGAAGCTGATAATCGGAGGATAAACTTGCAGATTGACTCATGCCAAAGGGGTTGCTCAACAGGGATTTAGGACGCAGACAAAGACAGGTTGAGAGCGGTTGCTACAGAATTAGTTCACGAAATGGAGGTGGGATGAACGCAGCCCAATCGCCCTAACATCGCAGTATTGTTAGGTTTCTAGTGTACTATTTTTTCAGTTTGTCCAGACAAGACACCGCACGGCCACAAAATAGATTCCCATGGATATTAAATCACTCATTCGCGACATTCCTGATTTTCCCAAACCGGGGATCTTATTTCGGGACATTACGACCCTGCTGCGTGATCCCCAGGGCCTCGCAGCCACCGTGGAACAGCTCACCGCCCACTGTGAGACGGCGGGCTTCAAGCCGGATTTAGTGCTGGGGATGGAGTCGCGGGGGTTTATTTTTGGCCCGACCTTGGCCTATCAATTGGGGGCGGGGTTTATTCCGGTGCGCAAACCGGGCAAGCTGCCAGCGGCGATCTACAGTGCGGAATATGACCTGGAATATGGCACCGATCGCCTCGAAATGCATCAAGATGCGATCGCGCCCGGTCAAACGGTGTTAATCGTCGATGACCTGATCGCCACTGGCGGCACGGCCCAAGCGGCGGCCCAGCTCGTCCAACAGGGCGGCGGCACATTGATCGGCTACGCCTTTATCGTGGAACTGCTCTTTCTTCAGGGTCGGGATAAGCTAGGGGATGCACCCGTTTTGAGTTTGGTGCAGTATTAAAAAAGGGTCTTTGCCTGCTTGTGCTGTTGTTTTGAAAGGAATCCTGTGGCCAATCTTCCCCTGCGCGATCGCATTCACCCCTGGCAAGCTCTGCGGCAGTTTGTCACCAGCGAAACGTTTCTCTACATCCTGAAGCGGCTGCTGCAAGCGGCCCTCACCCTGCTGCTCACCTCCGCCCTCAGCTTCATCATCATCCAACTCGCCCCCGGCAACTACCTCGACACCCTGCGCGAAGACCCCAGCATTTCCGAAGACACCCTCAACCAATACCGCATTCAATTTGGCCTGGATCAACCCGGTTATGTGCAGTATTTCCGCTGGCTGTGGGGGGTGTTAACCCGCTTTGATTTTGGCCAAAGTTTTGTCTATAACCGCCCCGTGACCGACCTGCTGATTGAGCGGATGCTGGCGACCTTGCTCCTGGCGGTGTCGTCGATTATCATCACTTGGGCGATCGCGCTACCCCTCGGCATCGTCGGGGCCGTGCAGCAAAACCAATGGAGCGATCGGATTCTGCGCGTCCTCAGCTACATCGGCCAAGGTTTCCCCAGTTTCATCACCGCCCTGCTCCTGCTCATCCTCGCCCAAAACCTCGCCCCCCTCTTCCCCATCGGCGGCATGACCAGCATCGGCTACGACACCCTGCCGCCCCTCGCCAAACTCCTCGACCTCGGTTGGCACATGATCCTGCCCACCCTCGCCCTCAGCATCACCAGTTTCGCCGGACTCCAACGCCTCACAAGGGGCGCACTCCTCGATGTCCTCCGCCAAGACTACATCCAAACCGCCCGCGCCAAAGGCCTCCCCGAAAACCGCGTCATCTACGTCCACGCCCTCCGCAACGCCATCAACCCCCTGATCACCATCCTCGGGTTTGAATTCGCCAGCCTCCTCAGCGGCTCATTCATCGCGGAAGTCTTTTTCAACTGGCCCGGCCTAGGCCAACTGATTCTGCGGGCAGTGATGACCCAAGACCTCTATCTCGTCATGGCGAGCCTGATGATGGGGGCGACGATGTTAATTCTGGGCAATCTCCTCGCGGATCTGATGCTGCAAGCTGTTGATCCGCGCATTCGCCTCGAAAACCTGAAGTAAATCCGGGGGCGTGAGTCCCCTAATAATCACTATCGGCAACGCAAATCCCCTTGCATTTAATGCCATTGGTGGCCGTCCGTCGGCAATGGGGACAGAGCACTTTTTCGGCTGTATCTGCTGTTTCTCCGTTTTCGGTCTCATCCGTGGAGGTGGGACGAGGTTGATCCTGAGACATGGCGATCGCGTAATGTTAAAGGCAACGCTTCGCAGTATAAAAGGTTTCGCCGTTGCCTGGGGTGTTCCTCTCGATTCCCCTCGTTGGGGTTGAATCGTGGTGTGATTCCTCTGGGCGCGACGGTCTATTTTTTTCCTACTCTCAAAAATTGGATCATTATTTGATGATTTAATGAGCAATGGTTAAGGGCGCAATTTCAACCAGGAAAAAATCTGTGCTGGTGTCGATATTAAATCGATAGAATCAAGCACGGGTAATTCCAGATCATCAACATATTCACTAGGTAAAGCATCGGGTTCAAACACTAAAATCACCTGTTCACTAGGATCAATGAGCCAACCGAGTTGAGTGCCTTGGCGAAGCATGAACAGGATTTTGCGTGTGACCTGTAATGCACTCTGATCCGGGGATAGAATTTCAATCACCCAGGGGGGCGCAAACTCGATTCCTTTGCGGCTAATTAGTTCTGATTCATCAAGGGGGATTTGAGTGTCTTGGAGGATTGAAATATCGGGAACGAGGGAGCGATCGCCCATTGTACAGCGTAGCTCTGGTAAGGCTTCAAATCCCTCACATTGTAAATTAATCAATCCAACTAGACGCGCCTGTAACCGACTATGCTGAACACCGGGCATTGGTTTTTGCTGTGTGATGCCATCGATGAATTCCCACGCGGGCGATTCATCAATAGAGGGATGGGCGAGAAAGGTTTTGAGACTAGAAAGTTCAGGTACGGCAATGACCATAGCGTAATTTTTTTGCTCCCCCTTGAACTGGATCATTAATCCGTGATTGGATCGTTTGATCCTAACAAAAAGCCTGGTGAATCGTTTTGACTCACCAGGATTATGTCGTTTTTAACGGTTCAAAACTTAGGGTAAATCGGTGCTGCCCATCAGGAAGCGATCGCAGGCCTGCGCCACGCCGCGACCCTCATTAATCGCCCAGACCACGAGACTTTGACCGCGCCGACAATCGCCCGCTGCGAAGACATTGGGGAGGCTGGTGGTGTATTCGCCGTGGTTGGCTTTGATGTTGCTGCGGGGGTCGCGATCGAGGCCGAGGGAGTCGAGTAACGGTTGCTCAGGGCCGAGAAAACCCATCGCCAGAAGCACTAATTGGGCGGGCAAAATCTTTTCAGACCCTTCGACATGCTTGGGAATAAAACGCCCTTGGTCGTCTTTTTGCCAGTCCACTAAAACGGTGTGAACCGCTTTGAGATTGCCGTTTTCATCGCCTTCAAAGTGGGTAGCAGTGCGGAGATAGCTGCGGGGGTCAGAGCCGAACCGGGCGGCGGCTTCTTCTTGGCCGTAGTCCATGCG
>CAZCWE010000226.1:0-764 GCA_964502285.1 uncultured Spirulina sp.
AAGATATTTTAGTGCTGGGGAAAGCCGATACGGGGAAACTAGAGTTTCAGCCGCGGCCGTTGGATTTGGGGAATTTTTGTCAGGAGTTGACGGAAGAATTGCAGTTTTTAGCGGGCGATCGCCACGCCATCACCCTCCACCTTCAATCCCCCCTTGCGCCTACCTACGCCCTCGATGAAAAACTATTGCGCCAGATGTTGGTGAACTTAATTACCAATGCGGTGAAATATTCACCTCAGGGGGGTGTGGTGGATTTTCGGGTCGCGGTGGAGGGGGAGAGCCTGTGGTTTGAGGTGCAGGATCAGGGGATTGGGATTCCAGAATCGGATCAGCCGCGTTTGTTTGAATGTTTCCACCGATCGCACAATGTTAGGGACATTAAAGGGACGGCGGCACGATCGCATTTCGCAGTGCGATCGACCAAGGCACGACCTTTGAAGTGCGCTTACCCCTGCATCTGACCCCATGGAACAGTTAATTATTTTCAGTCGCTATCCAGAACCCGGACGCACGAAAACCCGCCTCATTCCGCGCCTTGGGGCGGCTGGGGCGGCTGAACTTCAGCGCCGGATGACGGAACACACGCTCCGACAGGTGCGGGCTTTGCAGCGGGTGCGATCGGTGGATGGGGTGGTGGCGTTTACGGGGGCGACGGCTGACCCCATGCGGGCCTGGTTAGGGGCACATTGGCAGTATGCTCCCCAGGCGGTGGGGGATTTGGGGCAACGGATGGCGGCGGCGATCGCTACCAGTCAGGCTGCTGG
>CAZCWE010000226.1:776-7198 GCA_964502285.1 uncultured Spirulina sp.
CAATTTTGACAGCAGCGTTTGAGCAGCTTCAGTCCTATCCGGTGGTGCTGGGGCCCGCCCAGGATGGCGGCTATTACCTCGTGGGTGTGACGGAGCCGATGCCGGCGTTGTTCACGGGAATTGATTGGGGGACGGATCGGGTGTTGGCGCAGTCGTTGCAGGCGATCGCAGCCCAGGGGAAATCCTGCGCTCTCTTGCCCACCCTAGGGGATGTGGACTATCCCGAAGACCTACCGATCTGGGAAAAATACGCCCAACCCTAAGCCCTCCCCAGACCCCATCGATCACCCCGCATCCACTGCGACCGTTTGCCCCAGACGGGCGGCCTGTTCCGCTGCCGCAGCAACCCGCAGCGCGTACAGGCTCGCGGCAGGCTGAACGTAGAGGGGGCGATCGTCACAGAGGTAGTCCACCACGGCGCGGGTGTCTTGTTGAAATAGACCCCGCCGACTGCCCAAATCTAGGGGGGTCTGCTCCTCGCCCTGAATCAGCGTGCCGCGATCTTTATCAAACAGAAGTGTGCCGCGATCGCCGTGCAATTCAAACACACGCATGGGATAGGTAAAGGCATCGCCTTTGCCGTAGGTGACGGTGGCCATTAAGCCGGAGTGAAAGGTGAGCTGGGCTACACATAAACAGGCGGTGTATTCCGAGGGCGCATCGCTGGCCCAATAGCGCGTCTGACAACTAACCGTTGCCACTGTGCCAAATAGATCCGTGAGGCGATGAATCCGTGAGAGGGCGGCAATCAGAGGAAACCCAAACTGGTCGTGATTGTAGCTCCAGCGTCCGGCGCGAGAGGCTTGGGGGCTGAGGGTGACGTAGCGGGCGTAGTGGGTTGTGCCGAGGGCGGGGTAATGGTCACGCATGGCGAGGTGTAGCCCGCCCAAGAGTTCAATATGCTCGATGTGGAGGAGGAGATTTCGTTGGGTGGCGATCGCTAACAACTCCGCCGCCGCTGCGGGTCGAAAACTCAGGGGATATTCACACACCACCTGCTTCCCCGCTGCGAGGGCCGCGCGGGTGATGCCTTCGTGATCCTGATTGCGGGTCGCCACAATCACGACCTGGAGGCCGGGATGGGTGATCAAATCCTGCCACGCGGCGTAATGCGTGGCTTGGCGGTCTGGATCGATGGTCAGAATCCGTTCGGGGGAGTCACTGGCGATCGCAACTAAACTGGCACGATCTTCGAGGGCGATCGCTTCAGCTCGTCGCTTTGCCACATAGCCCGTCCCAACAATGCCCATCGAAATGGGTGGAGTTAGACCCATGAGAAGTTAAATATGTCCATAACAGATTGAGTGCATCGCGAGGCGTTCATCACGACCGGGCCAGCCATTATACAGACAAACAAAACCTCCACAGCATGAACTGCGGCAGGCATTGCCTCGCTCAACCCTCAGCGGAATTGACTAAAACACCCCGAAAAGACCATCGGGATCAAGGCTGAGGGAATTGGATTCAGTGGTGATGCTGTCCCTGTTGAGCACAGTCCTTTTGCCAACATCGCTCCAAGGTTTGGAGGCGATAAATATACAGAAAACGGCTCATGCCAAACGCAGTTCGCGCCGAAGAATCAAACAAGGGTTGATTGAGATAGTGCCACACAAGGAGGCTGATTTGTTTGAGCTTAAAGACCATGGTACTAACTGAATCTACATCAGTAGGAATCGGTAAAGTTGAATAGAGCAGTTCCAATGTTCATCCTGTTGGACGCTGAAGATTGGAGTGGAGTCTAGACGAGGAATGAGTATCCGCCGCCACGACTTGAGTGAGTGGGAGTGGGTCATGGGTCAAAACAGACCCTCTTGACTCAGGTGAGCTGGCCAGTTTGGATGGCCCCTAACTACTAATGTGCCTCAATTATTTAGAGTTTTGCTCAACTCAATCGTAGAGAATTATGAAGAACCATGGGTAATCCTTGTAACTGTTCTTCGCAAATCGTCGAATGGTGCTGGATGGCCCGAAATCATCAGAGGCTGACCCTGGGTTGAGAATTTGTGGATGTGCTCAACCTAGACATTGATTCGGGATCATCCTGACCTATAATCTTGTCCTATCTGACAGCACAGAAGGAGATCATCAATGTCCGATTGGCAACGGGTTGACGGGAGTATTACCGCTCCACGGGGGTTTCAAGCGGCTGGGATTACGGCGGGCTTAAAACCTTCGGGTTCACCAGATTTATCCCTCATTTATTCGGAAACAGATGCGATCGCAGCCGGAGTCTTCACCACCTCCGCTGTGCGGGCGGCCTGCGTGGATTACTGTCGCCAATGTCTCCAAGCCAAAGCCAGTGCCCGCGCTATTTTGTGCAATGCGGGTCAAGCCAACGCCGCCACCGGTGAGCAAGGCTGGCAAGATGCCCTCGAAACCGCTCAACTCCTGGGCCAGCAGTTGAAGATCTCCCCAGACACCATCCTCCTCGCCTCCACAGGGGTCATTGGGCAACGGATGAAAATGGATGCCTTTCGCACGGGGATTCCGACCCTCGTTGATGCCCTCAGTCCAACAGGTGGCGAGGCAGCAGCCGGCGCGATTATCACCACGGATCTCGTGCCGAAATCCATCGCCCTCGAAACCCTGATCGAAGGGCGGCCGGTGCGCATTGGCGGCATCGCCAAGGGGTCGGGGATGATTCATCCCAATATGGCGACGATGCTGTCCTTTGTCACCTGTGATGCGGCGGTGTCTACGTCCCTGTGGCAGGAAATGCTGCGGCGAGCAGCAGATAAAAGTTTCAATCAGATCACCGTTGATGGCGATACAAGCACCAATGACACCCTGATCGCCCTGGCCAATGGTCAATCGCGGACGACGGCGATCACGGAGCCGGGCCCTGAGGCGGATAAGCTCGAAGCAATGCTAACGGAAGTGTGCCAATATTTGGCGAAGGCGATCGCCCGCGATGGCGAAGGTGCCACTTGCTTGATTGAAGTCACCGTCACGGGAGCGCCCAGTGATGCCGCCGCCCGCAAAGTGGCAAAAACCATTGTGGGCTCATCGTTGTTTAAATCTGCGATCTTCGGGCGTGACCCCAACTGGGGGCGGATTGCCGCTGCGGCTGGCCGGGCCGATGTCCCCTTTGATCAAGACCGGCTGCGGATTAGTCTTGGTGATTTTCTCTTGATGGAGGCGGGACAACCGTTGAACTTCGATCGCGCCGCTGCGAGTCAATACATCAAAGACATCGCCGCCCAATCCGGGGGTGAAGTGGATGGCAAGGTTTATCAATCCCTCGATCATCCCCTGCTGATTACGGTGGATTTGGGCAGCGGCTCTGGGTCTGGGGTAGCGTGGGGTTGTGACCTCAGCTATGACTACGTCAAAATCAACGCAGAATACACCACCTAGGCCTAGACTTGGCGGCGGCAGGGGCGCGATCGCGCCCTAGCCTAAATGTTCCCAACCCCCCAGGAGCGATCGCCCCGTGAATGAGGCTGCGATCGCCGACACCCTTTACCCCCACCCCTCCCATGCTCCACGGCTTCATCCCCCCCGATCGCTTCTTCCCCTATCTCACCTGGACGGAAATCGAGGCGTTACCGGATAAAGAAAACGTCGTGATTGTGCAGCCGGTGGGCGCGATCGAGCAGCACGGGCCCCACTTGCCGATCGCGGTGGATTCCGTGATCGCCGCCGGTGTCCTTGGCCGGGCCCTGGGGGAACTCGATCCGGCGATTCCCGCCTATGCCTTGCCGCCCCTGTATTACGGGAAATCCAACGAGCATTGGCATTTTCCCGGCACGATTACCCTCTCGGCCACCACCCTGCTCACGGTGATTCGTGAAATGGCGGCGAGTCTGTATCGGGCGGGATTTCGGAAACTGGTGCTCTGTAATGCCCACGGTGGCCAGCCCCAAGTGATGGAGATTGCGGCGCGGGACTTGCACCAAGAATATGGTGATTTTGCGGTGTTTCCCCTCTTCGTCTGGCGTGTACCCCATAATGCGGGGCAATTTTTGAGCGATCGCGAACGTGAATACGGGATTCATGCCGGGGATGCGGAAACCAGCGTCCTCCTGGCGTTATTACCCGACCAAGTTCACATGGATCGGGCGGTGTGCGAATATCCCCAGGGTTTACCCACCGGGGGGCTGTTGAGTATGGAAGGCAAATTACCCTTTGCCTGGGTGACTCAGGAACTGAGCCGCAGTGGTGTGATTGGGGATGCCACGGCCGCCACTCGCGAAAAGGGTGAAGCGATTCTCGCCTCAGTGGCAGCGGGATGGGTGCAAGTGCTCACGGAAATTCATAACTTTCAGCAGCCCAAGGTGACGTAGCGTTAGGCTGTTTCCAACCAGTCAAACATCCGGTCAATTTGTTCGAGGGTCACTAGCCCATATTGCCAGAGAATCATCGGCAACACGTTGGGGGTGGGGTCGTGGCGACGGGTAGCGATCGCTAAGGATTCAGCGGGAATTGCGAGTTCATCTTGGAGAAATTGGATAAAGCGGTGAGCGAGGAGAGTTTGCATTGTTCTAAAACCACAGATTTAAAAAAAAGTTAAATAAGGAATCAAGCACGAGGCGAGAATTCCTTAGAATTCGTCAATAATTTTCACCTTGCCCCGTTGCACAGAACGCAACAGGCGATTCACCGCCCGCGCCTCCTCTTCACTGAGGGATTCTTCCAAAACAGCGGCCATCAATCCGTATTGATCTGCTTTTTTCAATCGTCCCGTCTGACGAGCGGTAACCAGCATCTCAGCGATAGAACCCGGAATAAGCTTGATAGCAGGAAGCATGATGATTCATAGAACGCGGTGAGGTTATCCTTACTATCCCTGATCTATCGTGACCGAGGGGTGATAGCTCTCCCCCTGAAGATGTGAATTTGATCGGGGTTGAACGTGACGGCCCTCGCGCTTGAGGTGTGATGCCTTGCTCGCTCAAGCTGTGATTAAAATCACCAATCCTTGACACAAAATGACCGAGAAACATTGACAAAATTAAAGCGTCCATTGTATCAATAGTTTAGATACGTAAACGATCGTTCATCTCCCCACTGTCGTCTGACGTTACAATCCTTCCTCGCCTTAATAGTTAAGGCCTTAAGAAGGCAGCGCCAGGTGTGGAGAGACGGAAGTAGGTTTGATGCCGAAGGAACGCGCCGCATCTTTGGATTTACGTCTTTAAACAATCTACAGCTTAAGAGATTAAAGGACTATGATGCTTGCGCCTCTATTCATCAGTTTGTCGGTGGCTTCTGTTGCCTTGCTGCTCAAAGTCAGCACTCAAGAAGAGATCGTGAAGGTTGCTGCGGGTGGTGTAGCCATTCTCTGCTTATTCCTCAGCTTATATTTCGCGCCGTTGTGGATTAAAGCTATCCTCCTCATGATCCCATTGTTTGGGGGGCGTTTAAATCTCACCGGAATTACGGACTAAACGAGCGCACCGAGAGATCCATTTTTTCTAGCGGTAGCAGCGTGTTTGAGCAGAGGTGGGAAGAGGGGGAGAACTTCACTCTCCAGGTACATCTTATTGATGCTCTCCCCCCAACCCTAACGGGCATAGTCGGAGATTCCTGTTTCACAGACCCTTAACTAGATTGAGTTGCCTCAACCCCCGCCAGACCGTCTCCGCAGGCATTTTAGTTTAATGTCCACGATGCGCCCCACCGCAGACAGTGAACAAGTACATTCCCGTATGTTCAACCGATGACGGACAACATTTTACCCCCAGCACGATTGAGCTGAGAAACCCCATACCTTGTTTTCTAGGGTAAGGGGCGATCGCGCCATTGACGGAATTAGACCGAGAGTTTCGGTGCGTTGCCGGGTTTCCATTTAATGTTGCAGCCGATGCTCGGTTTTTGATCCGGGGGGATGGGTTGATTGCTTAAGACCGCATCGATCGCCCTGCGCAGATCGGCCCCCGTCACGGGTGTGTCATTGCCGGGGCGACTGTCGTCGAGTTGGCCGCGATAGACCAAGGTGCGATCGCGATCGAACAGGAAAAAGTCAGGGGTACAGGCGGCGGTGTAGGCGTGGGCGACGGCTTGGGTTTCGTCGTAACAGACCGGGAAGGTGAAGCCTAACGATTCGGCCATCGCCTTGAGGCGGGCGGGGGAGTCTTGGGGGTAATGTTCCACATCGTTGGAACTGATGGCGACAATGCCCAGGGGGTGATTCTGATAATCGCGCCCCAGTTGGGCGAGTTGGTTTTGAATATGTTTCACGAAGGGGCAATGTTCACAGATGAACATCACCAAAAGGCCATGGCGATCGCCAAAATCCGCCAGGGAGACGACCTGATCCGAAACGGTATCCGGCAGGGCAAACTCCGGGGCGGGCGTGCCAAGGGGGAGCATGGTGGATGCGGTACGAGCCATAGTGTTCTCCAAGAGGGCAACAGTGGCAAGTTTGACATACTCCTCGCGCTAAAGCGACGAGGATTCTGCGATCCTGGCGTAGCCAG
>CAZCWE010000227.1:0-7181 GCA_964502285.1 uncultured Spirulina sp.
CTGTTGCTGCTTGATCCCAGAATCCCCCGTTTTCTAAACGGGGGAGTAAGTCAATGATCGATTCTGTCTATGCAGCCCTTGCCCCCCGTCAAGATTTCTATGCGAGTGGCAATATGTTTGTGTATTACAGCCTTGCCCAGGTTAAAAATCGCGATTTCCGTGGCCCGGATGTGTTTGTGGCGTTGGGAGTGGATGGCCAAAAAGAGCGTCAAGGTTGGGTTGTATGGGAGGAAGACGGAAAATATCCAGATGTGATCATGGAGTTAATGTCGCCCTCAACGGCTGAGGTGGATGTGACGACCAAAAAGCAGATTTACGAACACACCTTCAGCACCAAACAATATTTTGTGTATGACCCGTTTGACGTGAATTCGCTGCGGGGGTGGGAACGGCAACGCAGTGGTTTTGTGGAGCTTCAGCCCAACGCGCAGGGATGGTTATGGTGTGAAGCCTTGGGGCTTTGGCTCGGAACGTGGCAGGGTCAGGTGTTACAGGAAAAAACAGACTGGTTACGGTTATATTTTCCCAATGAGCAGTTAGTCTTGCTACCGCAAGAACAAGCCGCGCAAGAGTTAGCCCAAGTCAATCAGGAGCTTATCCAAGCGCGTCAAAAGCAGGCAGCCTTGCGGGAAAAATTACAGGAGTTAGGGGTTGATCCCGATACGCTATAAGCACAAATCTTGATTACTGAAGCTGCATTCAGAAACACAAGTCTAAACACGTAAACTCTTTTTTTAAAAATGAAAGGGACTCACTGAGTCCCTTTCATTTTTGAGTAATCTATATATCTAGATCTAATAGCTAGGTTTTACGCCGTAACCGTTCTATATGAATGGTTGGACTCCTGCATCGTAGTAATGCTGATAATTAGTACGGAGGCAACGATCGCGATGGATAGAACAACAATAGTCGCTTGGCTAATCACGATTGAAAGTCCAAAACCCTGAATTAAAATTCCACCACTTTGTAGAACAGTGTGAACAGTTAACCAATTCATTCCTGCGTTAATCAAACTAATGGCTCCATTGATTGCTGCGCTTATAGGATCTACTAGATAACCTATTAAAGCTGAACCTACATTAATGAGCTCTTTGTTTACAGCCATTTGGTTTGACTTCACATTATAACTCTCCCTAGCCTAGCAACCGATAGTGAAAACTGAGGTGGTGATTTCCGTATACATATAGCAGTAGTCACAAGGTTTAGGACATCTAAATATTGATTTTTGAATAACCGAGGGCTGAGACTTCGACTTCGCTCAGTCCAAGGGGTCGTCGTTCGCGCAGCGTCTCCGCAGGAGATAGCCCGGCCGCTTACCCTTCGATGACCCTCAGGGTGCGCTGCTTAGAATGTCCTAACACACTTGTCTACTGCTATATCCCGATGCTTGGCAGGACGGTTTTCGTCCCCATGATTTCTCAACGATTAAAGCGGCCGAGTTTCTCGGCCGCTTTGGTGATTGAAAGGAGAGCGTGAATTAGGCGTGGTGCATCATTTCGCGGTAGCACCAGCGGACGAGGCTAAACCCGGCGATGAATTTGATCACTTCTAGGCCCCAGTAGCTGAGTTGCATGGTGAGCATGGAGCCGGAGAGGGGATTGGCGGTGGGGGCGAGCCAATCGAGGTGGATGCCGATGCTGCTGAGGAGGGGGGTTAGGCCGTAGGTGTAGAGGAGGGCGATCGCAAACAACACCACTGCCGCTAACACGAATAACCGCTCTTGATGCCGCGTGAGGCTATGGCTCGACCACAGGGCCAGGCAAGCCGTCAGGACACAGGCAGCGCAGATCAGTTCAAGATGATTGAAGGCTTCAAAAAGAACATAGCCCGCACTGGCGAAATCGCTTTGCACCATCATGCCGGACACATAAAGGCTAGGAATGACAACGCCATCGAGTAGTAGGCTACCGCTCAACCAAAAGCCTAGGGTAAATAAAATGAGAGCGGGCCAATTCAGGCGAGAAAGAGAGGGAATAAGACCTGAGCGCATGATTAAGACCTTGAATGCATATAGGCTTAGCCTAGCTAATTTTAGGGCGGCTAAATGTCAATAATAGTTAAGGGCTGGGGGGATTTTCGCGGGGGGAAGGGGTTGAAGTGAGGCGGTGATCATGGAGTAAATAGGTATTCATTTGGCCTTTTCCTTTGATCGGAATCACACCCCGTGGGCTGAGAATATATTGATTTTTGAGCCGATGATAGATGGTTTCGGTGACTTGAATGTGACCCGGTAGGCCTTGGGATTCCATGCGGCTGGCGATATTGACGGTATCGCCCCACAGATCATAACTAAATTTTGTTGTCCCGATCACTCCCGCCACTACAGACCCGGTATTCATGCCAATCCGGAGGTCAAAATGTTTCGGGGTGGTCTGGTTAATACGTTTAATAATTGTTTGCATTTCGAGGGCGACGGTGGCGATCACTTCCACATGATCAGCGCGGGGGGTGGGAAGTCCGGCCACCATCATGTAGGCATCGCCAATGGTTTTGATTTTTTCAACGCCGTATTTGGTACTTAAGGCATCAAATTCTGAAAAGATGACGTTGAGTTGTTCGACGAGTTCGATGGGGGGGAGGTTGGCGGCGAGTTGGGTAAAGCCAACAAGGTCGGCAAAGAGGACGGTGACTTCTTCAAAGCTGTCGGCGATGGTGGTGATCTCGGCTTTGAGGCGGTCGGCGATCGCTTGCGGCAAAATACTCAAGAGTAAATGTTCAGTTTTTTCCTGCTGTTGGCGCAGGGCCATTTCGGCTTCCTTGCGTTTCATGAATTGTCCGAGTTGGTTGCCCGTGGCCCCCATCATTTGCAGCAGGTTGTGATCTGGGGGGAGATGTTCGCGCCGATAAAAGGTCATCACGCCCAACATTTCACTGCCACTCTGTAACGGAAACGCCAGCGCCGTATTTAACCCCGACTGCACCACCAGCGATCGCGCCCCAAAGTCCGGATCATTGTCCAGGGTGGTGATCCACTGGGGGCGACCCGCTGACCAGACCCGCCCAACAAACCCGATCCCCTCGGCAAATTCCACCCGATCCATGCCCTGCAAAAAGGATTGAAACGACGTGTTTGGACTCGAACCCACCCAAAAATCCACCCGTTGCAACTGAGGGATGGGGGCCGGACAGGGATTGCCATCTTGATCCCAGGTGGTGTGGTCAAGATCTTGGGCGATGGGTTTGCGTTCGCTAATGGTTTGGGGAATCCAGAATTCCCCGACATCCCAGTCTAGGTTTTCGCCAATGGCTTGGAGAATGCGATGGGTGGCGACTTCGAGGGAGATGGATTCGGAGAGGATGCGGGCGATCGCATATTGGGCCGCTAGACGCTGCTGGGTGCGATGGCGTTCGGTAATGTCGCGGCCAATGTAGACAATATCTTGGGTGAGGCGATAGTCGGATTCTCCCTGGGCTTCGGTTTGGATCAAGGAACAGGAAAACGCCACGGTCAACGTCGCCCCCTGTTTCGTTTGGCATTCCACTTCGATGTTGCGCGAGAGGGTTCCGTCGGTTTGAATGGCGGCGGCGAGTTCGGCAAAGAGCGGGTCGGCGTTCAAAATTAACCGCGACAGGGGCTGATCAATCAGTTCAGCTTGGGTGTAGCCAAAGAGGACTTCGGTGGCGTGGTTGATGGTTTTAATCGTCTGATCCGGTGTGGTGACAATCAGAGCATCCGCGATCGCCGTCACGATCCGATCAATATAGTCTTTCGAGGCACTGAGCGCATTGAGCAGCAAGTTTGACTCATTGGTACTCTGTACCAACACCTGTTCAAGGTGCATTTTTTCGGAGACATTTTCAATAAATAAAATCAGATACGGCTCACGAGCTGCCGTGGCGGGGGTCGCTTGAATATGGAGATCGAGATAGAGGTTGTCACCGTCGGCAGAGGTGCGCGTGATCCCATTCAGGGCGAAATGGGACATCTCGTTAGCTGCGATCGCCGTAAACACATCTTCGCAGCCATAAAACTCCGGAAAATGATCGCGAATATCCGTGTGCAGCAACGGCACCGCCGTATCTCGCCAATGGTCTAAACTCGCCGTCGGGGCATGGCTCACAATCTGCCCAGCACTATCAAACACGACATAGCAAATATGAGGCGGTACAATCAATGTCTGATTAAAAACATTCATAGATTTGTTAGCAGAGGGATGACCACAGTACCGCACAGTTGCGACCATGAGACTTAGCCGCATAGAGGGCTTGGTCAGCGCGTAGAATCAACTGCTGTGCATCGCTGAAGGGTTGAGGCTGCTCCGTTGCCCCTCCCAAACTGAGGGTAACATGCTCTGCAATCGGAGAGCGGGCATGGGGAATCTGACGCTGGATCAAGGCTTGGCGAATTTTTTCCATCAGGTAAATTAACCCCGCTTGTTGGGTATTGGGGAGCAACACAATGAACTCTTCACCTCCGTATCGTGCCACCACATCCGCCGGTCGTTGAACACATTGACGGAGCACTTGGGCAATGATGATCAGACAGCGATCGCCCTCCGGATGACCGTAATAATCGTTATACGCTTTGAAATAGTCCACATCGGCAAAAATAATCGACAGAGAAGTTGACTCCCGGATCGCCAATTGCCACTCTCGGTTTAAATGCCCCTCAAACGCCCGCCGATTCGCCAACTGCGTCAAGGCATCGGAATCCGCCTGAGCCCGCAACGCCGCATTCGCCTCCTGCAATTGGCGATACAACTCCCCTTGATCAATAGCGATCGACACCTGATCCGCCAACTGCCGCAGTAGATACAACTCCTCCGAAGTCCAATAGGTGTGAGACCGTTGAATCACCAAGCTGCCCCAAAAGTGATTTTGGCTAAACAGGGTAAAAATCAGATCCTGCTCATTCCAGGTGATCAACGGTGCTGGGTCGTCACTGTGCAGGCTTTGGAGAGTCAGGTGGGTGTGATGCCAATGGAGGCGATAGCGATGGCCGATGAAACTTTCTGGACAGTCGGGGCAGGCCATGTGCAAGACCCTGCCTTGGGTGTGGGTCTCCGTTTTGAGGATGAAGGCGCGATCGCAATGGAGCAACTGCTGCACCATCTGCACCGTCGTTTGCAACACCTGATCCAACTCCAAGGACTGGCGAATATTGCGCGTAATTTCCCCCAAGAGGCGATCGTGTTGGCTCTGGCGCAACATCCGCACCTCTGTTCGCTTCCGTTGCGTCACATTGCGCCCAACGCAAACATATTCCGGCGTGTCTAATTCACGCACCATCAACTGCGTACAGGAAAACGCCACCGTCAACCGCTCCCCCTGACGAGTCACACAGAGCACCTCCACATCTCGCCCCAACAGCCACGCCGGAAATTCACTGCGGAACTCTTCAGCCGTGATCACCCTCGGAAAATCCGCAAACAGCACCGTCAACGGTTGCTGCATTAACTCGGTCGCCGCCCAGCCAAACAGGTCTTCGGTGGCCTTGTTCACATACTTGATCCGTCCGGCCAGGTTCGTCACGATCAACACATCGCTGATCACCTGCATCACTTGGTCAATGTAGCGTTTCGCCATTGACAACTCATGGAGAGCTAGACTCGCCTCTTTCGCGACCTGCCCCAGCTTTTGTTCTAGCACCATTTTTTCGGTGCTGTCCCGCACCATCACCAAGAGAGAGGGGGGAGTTTTGTGGGGCTGGGGATATTGCAGCAGGTAGAGGTCAAAGTATTGCGGGGTTCGTTGGATACCGTCAAGCTCAAAACAGGGCCGTTCTCCGGTGAGCACCGCTGTCATGACCTCCTCTAGCCCCATGAGTTCCGGCCAAACCTGACGAATATCCACTTCAGAATGGGAACATCTCCCGTTGAGAAAGAGAGTCTGTATGCCGAGAGAACAGTGTTGGATTTTCCAATCCGCATCACAAATCAAGTATTCCAAAAATGGAGCTAGGATTTGCTGAATAAAGAACATCATGGATCGGCTAATATCGCAGCAGCCAGTTCTTTGAAAATGGCATTGACCGCTTGACCTGTTTTGGCAGAAGTGGCATAGGTGGCAATGACTCTGGGGTTTTGGTGTTCGAGGGCATATCTATCGAGGAGAGTGTCGAGGAGGGCGGGGGTAACGAGATCGGATTTGTTGAGGGCAATGATGACGGTTCCTTTCTGATTGATTTTGAAGAACAGATCCACATGGTTTTGGAGATGAACCAAGGTGTCATCCCGCTTGACATCGGCGACGATGATCGCCCCCTTTGCCCCTTGCAGGTAGCTAGGGGCGATCGCTTTAAATTGGGTCTGGCCTTCAATGTCCCAAATCAACAGTTCTACTTGGCGAGCGGCGGCATCGGCAGTGGCATCCACATCGACAAGCCGGCGCGAGAGTTTCACCCCCACCGTAGACAAATATTCATCACTAAATTGATCATCGACAAAACGGCGAATGAGACTCGTTTTTCCGACACTAAAGTCTCCGACCAAACAAATTTTTTTTGAGATCGCCATCGAAATTCTGGATGTTTTATGGTTTTTAGGATGGAAATGAGACTGATGGTCAGCGAGGATCAGCGGCCCTGGGTCACGAGTCTTGTTCAGGGGTAATCAGTTCAAAGCGGACACAACGGCTTAACCAGGCGGCCTCGGTTTTGGTGACTCCGGGGGGAGCTTCGAGGGTGGTGGCTTCTTCGAGTCGGTCTGGGTCGATCCCCTGGGCTGCGATCGCATCCTTGACCACCTCGGCCCGCTGAAATGATAGTTCACGGTTTTGAGTCCGTTCACCACTTTCGTCCACATGTCCTGTGATCCGAACTCGTAAGTCCGGATTGTTACGCAAAAATTCACTGATGGGGATAATCTTATCAGCAATTTCTGTGGAATTTAGGTCGGCGGAGTCACGATCAAAATAAATCCGACCGGCGAGGGCTTGGGGCAAGAGGGCATCGACATCCACTTGGGGAATCCCCGGCAACGCCTGGAAGGCTTCGAGAATGTCTTGGCGATCGCCGCGATCGCGGTAACTCCCCGTCAGCACCACCCCATCGGGAGCATAGGAGGCGCGAATATCCACCCCCGGATAGCGGTTGAGCAGGGCGGTGACGGTTTGGATCATCGTCGCCACATTCACCGGATCGGGCGGCGCATCGACGATCTGAATATTATTTTCAACGGTACGGTTGGGGGCGAGGTCTTGCGCGATCGTTCCATGCCTTCGGTGGAGCCGACCTTCTTCTT
>CAZCWE010000228.1:0-3132 GCA_964502285.1 uncultured Spirulina sp.
TTCGGCCCGCTAGACTGGGAATCCCCACGCCTTCAGGCTGGGGAGGATGTCAACCTACACAGCTTCTAGCAAGAGTCAGTAATTTAACGAGCGATACCGCCCCAACCCCTCCGAACTCGAACAACAAGCCTGCGCAATCTGCCGCAAATAGGTGTGGGAAGCAGAGTTAGGGTCCGAAAGCAAGGGCGTTGAAGGTAGGTTGTAAGATAACAGCAATCCTCTACCCTAATGATGCCGAGGCATAGTGCCCTCTCTTAACCTCCCATCGCCCCAAAGTCTCCCCATGCCCCAACCCGCCGACATATTTTTAGATCAGCACTACCAACAATTCCTAGAACACCTCAAAGAACACATCCGCACCAGTCAGCTCAAAGCCACCCTATCCGTCAACAGCGCTCTCATCCACCTCTACTGGCAGATTGGCCACGACATTCTCAACAAACAAGAACAAGAAGGCTGGGGTGCAAAAGTGATTGATCGTCTTGCTAAAGACCTCAAACAGGCATTTCCAGAGATGAAAGGTTTCTCGCGGACAAACCTCAAATATATGCGATCATTTGCCCAAAGCTACAGCCAAATAGAAATGAGTCAACAAGCTGTTGACCAATTGCCTTGGGGTCACAATATTGTATTGCTGACCAAGCTCAAACAACCAGAAATCCGACGTTGGTACGCCACAAAAACCCTCGAAAATGGCTGGAGCCGCAATATCCTTATCCACCAAATTGAGAGCCAACTGTACCAGCGGCAAGGTAGAGCCATCACCAACTTTGAGCAAACCCTACCCAAACCGCAATCCGATTTAGCCCAGCAAATCATCAAAGACCCCTACAACTTTGACTTTCTGACCCTGGCTGAAAATGCCCAAGAACGCGATTTAGAAACAGCCTTACTCGCCAACATTCGCGATTTTCTGCTGGAGTTGGGCATGGGTTTTGCCTTTCTTGGGAGCCAATATCCGGTCGAAGTCGATGGTCGAGAATACCGCATTGATCTCCTTTTCTATCACACTCAACTGCGCTGCTATATTGTCATTGACCTGAAGATGGGCGAATTCCAACCAGAATATTCCGGGAAAATGAACTTCTACGTTTCGGCTGTCGATGACCAACTCCGTCATCCTGACGATCGCGCCACCATCGGGCTTATTCTTTGCAAGACCAAGCAGAAAACTACGGCTGAATATGCCCTGCGAAACCTCAATACGCCCATTGGTGTCGCGACTCATCAGTTGCCTCAGCAGCTTGCAGCACAATTACCCTCAATTGAACAGCTTGAACTCCAGTTAGACGCGATCGATATCACAGAAGAAACCCCTAACGAGCTGTAGACCCTTCAGTCTGGTTACTCGCTCTACGGCGCAGAACCGCCCCAACCCCTCCGAACTCGAACAACAAGCCTGCAAAGTCTGCCGCAAATAGGGGCGGGAGGCAAAAGACACTTAACAACTCTGACCCTTCCGCTGGTTGCACCCCTCACAGGTCAACTGCAAATTTTCTGGCACAGTTGCCAACTCTGGAAATACACTCAACGGCTGAATATGATCAATATGCGATCCCTTAAGCCGGATCGCTACCCCACATAGCGCACATTGACCCTGCTGTCGCCGATGCTGCGCTGCCTTCCAGCGTCGCCCCACCTGAGAATCCCGCCACCGCTCAAACTGTGCCCTCGGTTCAAGCTTCTGCGCCAAAGTCTGTACCTGTCCTACCACCTGCCCACGCCAGCGATCCGTCTCTCGCATTGCCTGGAACAACCCCCGAACCGCTGCCCCCAACTCCAGATCACTCATCCCTTAAGCACCCTTCCCCTTAATCTCAGCCACCTGTGCTTTCATTTGTGCCACCACTGCATCTGTGGCCTGTATCGCGTTACCGAGCCCCGCAACCAAACCTCGCAACTCATCATCACCCTGCCAAGCAAATGGCACTTGCACCACATTGCCCAGTCTTGCCAACAACTCTGGCAAAACCTGCGCGATCAACGTCTTTGTGCTTTGCTTAATTCGAGACTTCTGCTGATAACTGCGCAGTGCAGCAATGACCACTGAAAGCGGATAAACGTTTGCTGACTTCACTCTTGCCATCGGCTTAATGCCTTGCGTTACCTGCCGTGCTAAATAGACTGAACATCCATAACCTCGGAGCTGACGACGTGTAATGCGTGCATTCTGCACCTCAACAGTCATATTGCCTGTGTTGTATTGCTCGCTCATAACCGCCGCTCCAACAACTCCTCAATCCAATCGCTCTTTAGACCTAACCGCTGCGCCATCTGATACAGCTTCGTTACTACACGATACCAATGGCTTCGCTCTTCCTCTACCCGTGATTCATACTCCTGGGCTGTTTGAATCAAACGTTGCTCAGAAGCATCAAGGGCCTTAGCTTTCTTGGTCACTTGGGCTTTTTGGGCTGCCTGCAATCGCTGACGAGCTTGTAACTCTTGCCCCGCAAAGCGTAGCATTAGGTCGAGAATCTCTGATTGTTCTAATTGATCCAAGGGTTGCCCAGCTAATGCTCGCTCAAGATCCGCAATGGCCCAGCCATATTGTTCTGCCAAGGATTTTAGGAACTGCTTGCGATTCATTTGGATCAGCAGAGTTAAGTGAATTGAAGACGATAAGCTACACTGTCATCCTAACGCTAACATCAGCATCAAGAGCCGTTTTTCTCAACAAGTGTAAGCATAATCCATTCAATCCAAGACCCGACCCCACAGATGATGCCCAAAGGCGCGATCGCTCCCTTGCGGTGTGTAGATTGCGTCGTGATAGAGAAGGAGACCCGGCGGGAGCGAGGCGATCGCATCTGGGTCAAACCCCGCCACAAAGCCATTCAGCGGTACAACGGTTTGACCCTGAAAGAGGGGATATTCTGGGAAACTTTCCGGCAGCACCGTATAGAGCCTGTCCTGGGGGTGCTCATCCAGCCAATCCCCGACCCGATCTAAGGCATGGGCTAGGGGTAAATTGCCCCGCGTTAACTGTTCCGTGCGGCTGAGTTGGAACACTGAGGGCCAGTGCTGGGTTCCCTGTTGGGCGGGGATCAGGGGATAGGCTTCACGAAACAGGAGGGTGGTGAGGGAGGAGATCGATGCGGTGATTAGGATCAGCGAGAGGAACAGCGCCAC
>CAZCWE010000228.1:3142-7171 GCA_964502285.1 uncultured Spirulina sp.
GGTACCCACCGGCATGAAGGCCGGCGTCTCGACCTGGCCACGGGCAAAGCTGAGCGTGCCCCGGCGGGCACTGCCGTCACAGGCCTGCTGGACACCTCGCTGGCCTCCCCGGCGCGCCTTGCCAGCGCGCAGCAGCACCCCGCCAGCGTTGACGGCAGCGGCTACCTCCCAGAAGCGGGCTACGGCCATTGCACCACCAGCGGCACGGCGAACACCGCCCCAGCGATGAAATAGCGACCGCGCCAGGGGTCATATTGGGAGGTGAGGGCTTGGGTGGCGAGGAAGATCAGGAAACTGAGGGAAAGGGGGAGAAACGATCGCATCCTGCGCATCCATGCAAACCCCAGGGCCGGAACCATCAACAGACCCAAAACGCCCCAATAGGAGACATCTTCTTGGGCCAGGGGTTGATCGAGGAGGAAGGGCGATCGCGCCCATTCAGTCTGGTCAATGGGTAGCCCCAAAGATTGAAAGGGCCATAAAAACAGGCGTTGTAGGCCGGAGTGGATCGAATGAATCCAGCCCACGGCCGGCAGGCCATCGAGGGAGACCAGTTGTGAGCCGTAGCGCACCATGTTAATTAAGCCCAGTTGCAGCCGTTGGGGGAGGGAAATACCGGAGAGGGAATGTTCGGTGTAGACGAGTTCCGGGCCGATGGGGTCGCCGAACTGTTGCAAGTTTTGGGCGTAGCCTGCGGTGCCGAAGACGATCGCAACCACACCTAAGAGGATGGCGATAAATGTCCAGAGGAACGGACGACGCAGCGATCGCCACTCATACCACGCCAGCAAAAACACCAAGGCGGGCCCGTAGAGCAGCGCCGAGCTTTTCATCCCCAGGGCGAGGCCGAAGCAGAGGGCTGTGAGTAGGGCGTAGCGGTGGGTATGGTGTTGCACCCAACGGAGACCGAAGAACACCGATCCGGCCAACAAGCCCCCCATTAATAATTCCACCTGGGTGGTGGTCATTTGCAAATTGACAATGGTTAAATTCAGAAACACACAGCCGGCAATCAGGGCGGGTAAGATGCGATCGCTCAACTGCAACGCAATCCCCACAATCGCCACCGCTCCCCCCACACCGCCCAGATACTGAATCAAATTGACCGCCTGCTCCCACCCCAACAGCCGCCAAGCCGCAATATTCAGATACGCCCCATAGACCGGATGGGTGATTTGGGCCCAATAGTTCGCATCAAAAAACGCGGTGCTTTGGTGCTGGATGTAGTAGAGGGCGCGGGGCAGGAGATAGGCCGCACTATCGACGTTGTAGGGATAGAGCAGGCCACAGAGGATCAGGTTCACACCGAGGATCAGCAGGGTGGTGAGGAGGAAGAGTTTTTCGGCGGGGCGGGCGGTGTGCAGGGCGTGGCGCAGGGGGGCGATCGCGGGGGGATGGGTGCGCCCATAGTGCCAGAGGGCGATCGCACAGCCCACGCCCATCGCCACCCCACCGATGCGCCACAGGGTCGGATCACCGAGACGATGGGCGCGATCGAGCAGCACCGCCCACAGCACGATCGCGCCACACCCTCCTGTCAGCAGGATTACGATGGGTTCAATCAGGTGGGTGATCAGGGTTTCATTGGGGCGGTGTTCCATGCGGTTTCGAGCAACGGGGTCAACGGGAGCGCGATCGCTCTCGCCCTAGTCTAGCCAGCGATGATCATCGGGGGGATGTGCTGGGTGGGAACTGCGATCGGTAGCGATGCGATCGCGACGGATCGCAGCGGGAGATTTGGGATACAGTTAAGGCTGAAAGCCTGATGATATCGGCTTTTTTTGCTCTATTTATCGTCATTTCTGCCCCATGTGTCGTTTATTGGCGTATCTTGGCCCTCCCCTGCAATTGGATCGCATTGTGCTTAAACCGCCCCATTCCCTCGTGGTGCAAAGCTACGCCCCCCGCGAAATGCAAGAAGCGTTGCTCAATGCTGACGGGTTTGGGGTGGGTTGGTATCATGCCGATCAGGATGAATTGCCCTACCTCTACAAAAACACCTGCCCGATTTGGAATGATGTGAATTTGCCGCATTTGCTGCGTTATGTGAAAACACGCTGCATGGTGGGCTATGTGCGTAGTGCAACGCCGGGGTTGGCGGTGGATTTGGGCAATTGTCAGCCCTTTAGTAAGGGGCATTTGCTGTTTAGTCATAACGGCTATATTGACCAGTTTCGCCATACGTTGCGCCGCCCGATCCGGAATTTGCTCAGTGAAAAGGCGGATGAATGGGTCAAAGGGAGTACGGATTCGGAATATCTCTCTGCGTTGGCGTTGACGCATTTGGAAACGATGCCGTTGGAGGAGGCGATCGCAACAGCACTGCATCAAATTGGCGACTTGGCGCGATCGCCATTTTGCAAATTTACCGCCACCACCATCGCCAGCACGGGCGAACGCCTGATCGCCTGCCGCTATGCTAATTTTGACACCCTGCCGACCCTCTACTGGCTCCAAAATGACCCTCACTATCCAGAGGCGGTAATTTTGGCCTCTGAACCCCTCTTTGAAGGCAATTGGCAGCCCTGTCCGCCCCAAAGTCGTTTAATTGTGGAACCGAGTCTTGATGTCACCATTACCCCCCTTTGACCCCGCTATCTTTGCCCCAGATGGCGATCGCGCTGCTCTGCGTATCGCCCTGCGTCACCACTGGGCCGCCTGTCGCGATCGCACCCTGGCCCTGTTCGACCAGATCACCGATGCGCAGTTTTGCCCCCAACTGCACTCCGACTACAGCCCGCTGGGGTGGCATTTGGGGCATATTGGCTGGACGGAAGAGTTGTGGATTTTGCAGCAGTGCGCTGGGGAAAAGCCCCTCGATCCCACCTTGAATCGTCTCTTTGCGGCAGATAGTTTACCCAAGGCCGAGCGGCAACAGTTACCGGATCGGGGCTGGATCTTGGACTATCTGGCTGAGGTGCGATCGCGGGTGTTTGCCTATCTCGATCGCGCTCCGGTGGATCACCAAGCGCGGCTCTGGGTCTGGCTCTTGCAGCACGAAAGCCAACATAACGAAACCGTCGCCTTTCTCCACAGTCTGCGCCGCGACGCTCCTTCCCCGCCCCCGGATGCCCCGTTACCCGACCCCGAATTTGCAAGCGTGACAATTTCAGCCGGGGCCGTGGTGGTGGGCAGCGATCGCATCGATGCCCAGGATAATGAACGGCCAGCCCAGCGGGTTTGGGTGGACTCGTTTGAGTGCGATCGCTTCCCCGTCACCCAAGGCCAATATCAGGCCTTCATCGCCGCCGACGGCTACCAAACCCCCGACTATTGGAGCGCCGCCGGTTGGCAGTGGCGCACCGCCCAGGCCATCACCCAACCGCTCCATTGGCAACCCGATCCCGCCTGGCAGCATCACCCCGTCTGCGGCATCAGCTACTACGAAGCCGAAGCCTATGCCCGGTTTGTGGGGAAACGCCTCCCGACGGAATGGGAATGGGAAAAGGTTGCCGGCGGGAATGGTTCCGTTGATGCCCTCACCTATCCCTGGGGCGATCGCCTACCCGAACCCTACCACGGCAATTTTGACACCCAGATCGGCCACACCACCGCCGTCAACGCCTACCCCCAAGGCCAAAGCAAAACCGGCTGCTGGGATCTCCTCGGTAATGTCTGGGAATGGACGGCGACCCCGTTTGCGCCCTATCCCGGTTTTGAGCCCTATCCCTATCGCGGTTATTCGGCGGCCTATTTTGATGGGCAACATCAGGTGATGCGGGGGGGCAGTTGGGCGACGCGGCCCTGGGGGTTGCGCAATAGTTTTCGCAATTGGTATCAGCCTTGGGTGCGGGAAATTTTTGTGGGGATGCGGTTGGTGCGATCGCTGTAATGTCCCCCCATCCCGCTGCTTTGAACCATACAAAACGATGGGCTACACCACGCCCCCCACAGCCCGCCACCCCGTTTCACACACTGCAACCTGATGGCAAACGTTGCACCAAGCAACCCACGCTAAAATCAAGACCCATGCATTGACATCCTCCCCAGCCTAAAGGCGTGGGGATTCCCAGTCTAGCGAGCCGAATG
>CAZCWE010000229.1:0-7120 GCA_964502285.1 uncultured Spirulina sp.
GGTTTGGGGAAAGAGGAGTTGGGGCGGGGTGAGGTCGAGGGCTGCGAGGCGATCGCGCCACAGAGGAATCACCGTTGATTCATCAACACGGTCAAGATCAGCAATCATCGGTAGAGAATCAACCATCACACCCTCAAGCAGTCACCAGCAAAATTTCTCAGGATTGAGTGGGGCTATTGCCCCCGCGATCGCACCGGATTCGGTTTAAAGATTCAGATCCGGGTGCGATCGCTAGATTATCCTATCACTGGCATCCTCAGGAGGATTTAGCCGCGTCCCACCCTGCGCTGAACTCCCATACTGTCATGGCACATCTAACACATTAGATTAGCGCACCCTGAGGGTCATCGAAGGGTAAGCGGCCGGGCTATCTCCTTTGGAGACGCTACGCGAACGACGACCCTCAGCCCTCAAGCTATCTTTTTAGCTGTGTCGCGGCAGTACAGCACAAAACACATGAGAGAGAATAGACCCGGCAACGCCCCTTGTTTCTAAATATTTCGACTGCCTAAACCGTTGTGACGACGACTCAACCCTTGCCCTAAACCACCAAACTCCCCCGAAAATTTACAGCAAAATCTCAGCAGTAGCCTACACTAGCAGTTAACTGCAACTCCGCTGTCCAAACGCTATGTCCCAGATTGTTTCTGTTCATTCCTACCGAGGTGGCACAGGTAAATCCAACACCACGGCTAACCTGGCGATCGCAGTGGCAAGCCACGGATACCGCGTGGGTATTGTGGATACAGACATTCAATCGCCAGGGATTCACGTCCTCTTCGGATATGCCGAGGAAACCCTGAGCCCCTGCCTCAACGATTACCTCTGGGGGCATTGCAAAATTGAAGAAACAGCCCATGATGTCACAAAGGTAATCACAGGGAATATCCCCAGTCGCAGCCGTGTCTACCTCGTACCCTCCAGCGTCAAAGCCGGAGAAATTGCCCGCGTCCTGCGTGAAGGCTACGATGTGGGACTCCTCAACGATGGGTTCCAAGACCTGATTGAGGCCCTCAATCTCGACTATCTCTTCATTGACACCCACCCCGGCCTCAACGAAGAAACCCTCCTTTCGATCACCATTTCCGACATTTTGGTCTTGATTCTACGGCCCGATCATCAAGACTTTCAAGGCACTGCCGTCACCGTCGATGTTGCCCAACGCCTGAACGTGCCGCAAATTCTCATGGTGGTCAATAAAGTCCCCCAAACCTTTGATTTTGATGACCTTAAACAGCGAGTAGAAAGCATCTATGGCAATCCCGTCGGGGGGATTTTGCCCCATTCCGATGAGATGATGATCCTAGGGAGTGAAGGGGTGTTTGTGCAACGCTACCCTGACCATCCCATTTCCCAAACCATCGCCAGCATTGCCCGCAGCATCCTTCCCTAAGTTCAACCCGTTATGACCCAACCGCTCATTCTGGGCATCAGTGGAGCCAGCGGCCTGATCTACGCCGTGCGGGCCCTGAAACACTTGCTCACGGCAGACTATACCGTTGATCTAGTAGCCTCCAAAGCCTCGTTTCTCGTCTGGCAGGCCGAGGTCGGCACGCGCGTGCCCCCTGACCCCCATGAACAGGTAGCCTTTTGGCGCGAGCAGGCCGGTGTCCCCACCGCCGGAACCCTCCGCTGTCACCGTTGGGGCGATGTGGGAGCGACGATCGCTAGCGGTTCCTTTCGCACCCAAGGCATGGTCGTGATGCCCTGTAGCATGAGCACGGTGGCGAAGATTGCCCATGGCTTAAGCTCGGATTTGCTTGAACGGGCCGCCGATGTGCAACTCAAAGAAGGACGACGGCTGATCATTGTGCCCCGCGAAACCCCGTTCAGCCTGATCCATTTGCGTAACTTAACTGCCCTCGCCGAAGCGGGGGCGCGGATTGTCCCGGCGATTCCGGCCTGGTATCACCATCCCCAAACCATTGAAGACCTGGTGGATTTTGTTGTGGCGCGGGCGTTCGATCAACTTGACCTCGACTGTGTGCCGTTGAATCGCTGGGAAGGGTATTAATTGATACAGAATGTAACGAAGCATGAAGGAATTGCCCGTCCTATGAAGATCGTCTCTTAATCTGTGAACGGGAATCCTTTAAAATGATAGCCTGGTATTTCTGATGGCATCATGGCCGTTAGTAATCTAAAAAATGCTGTTTGTCATTGTCATTTGTGTAAATCACGATTGATGTTGCGAACTGAATTTTCTCTGTTTGGAGACACGGAACCAATTTGCAATGAGTAACCCTGCAGTTTCTTTCTTTTCATCCCTTGCCTTAAAGGTTGTTGGGGCAATTTTGATTGTATCGTCGCTTGTCGACTACATTGTGCTTTTGATCCCCTTTAGTCCTCTCAATCAGGATTGGCAAATTGCGTTTACCAATCAGATTGTTGATCGCGGGGTGATCCCGATGATTGGGATTGCTTTTCTGTTAACGGGCTATTGGTTAGCAGAGAGTATGGGCGCGGGTCAGTCGAGCAAGATATCTCTGACGGATTTGCGCTTTTGGTCGTTTGTCTTGGCGGCGGTTTTGGGCTTGGTGTTTTTATTGCTGGTTCCGGTGCATATCAGTAACCTGAGTCGGGCGAGAACCCAAGCTATGCAACAGATTGAACAAAGTGCGACCCAGGCTGAAACTCAGATTGAGGGTCAGTTGGAGCAGGTGACGCAGTTGCTGGGGGATGAAGCTCGGATTCAAGAGTTGGATGCTGCGATCGCCAGCGGTCAAGTCGAAGGCCCCCAACTCGAACAGTTGCAAACCATTCGCCAGCAAATCGAGGAACTCAAGGGGAATCCGGACGCGGTGACTCAACGCGCCGAAGAAGCCCGCACCCAACTCGAAGAGCAACGCCAAGAAGCGGAAAATCAAGCGCAGCTCAATGCCTTTAAGTCCGGCTTCCGAATTGGGGCCAGTAGCCTGTTGCTGTCGGTGGGCTATTTGGTCATTGGGGGGATGGGCTTCCGGAGCTTGGCTGGTGGTGGCGGCGGTGGCCGACGACGCTAGAGCGTTCTGAAGCGGTGAGCGATGGGCTGTCTGGGGCCGTCAGGTTCTATGTTGACTCATCGTTTTGACCCATCGCTCACGTCGGATCTTGATGTAGCTGGCCGGGGTGCGATCGCGCCCCGTTTGATGTAACTGCGATGTTTTCGGTTTATATCCTGACCTATAACGAGGAATCGGAAATTGGCCCCTGCCTCGATTCCATCCTGCCCCATTGTGATGATGTGATCGTCGTCGATTCCTTCAGTACCGACCAAACCGTAGCCATTGCCAAGGCATACATCGCCCAGGGTCATCCGTTGCGCGTCGTTCAACACGCCTTTGAAAGTCACGGCAAGCAGCGCACCTGGATGCTCCGCACCCTCGAAACTGCTCACCCCTGGGTCTACATTCTCGAAGCCGACGAACGGATGACCCCGGAACTCTACGCCGAATGCGCCCAAGCCACCCAGCAAGACCACTACATCGGCTATTACGCCGCCGAACGGGTGATGTTCATGAACCGCTGGATTCGGCGCTGCACCCAATATCCGCGCTACCAAATGCGCCTTTTTCGCCGCGATCGCGTCTGGTTCGATGATTACGGCCATACCGAGCGCGAAGTTTGCGACGGCCCCACGAGCTTTCTCAAAGCAACCTATCCCCACTACACCAGCGGCAAAGGCTTCAACCGCTGGTTTGAAAAACACAATCGCTACTCCACCGACGAAGCCCGCGAAACCCTCAAACAGCTAGCCCAGGGCGACATAAATTGGCGCGATCTCTGGTTCGGTTCGTCTGAGGTGATTCGCCGCCGGGCCTTAAAAGATCTCTCCCTACGCCTGCCGTTCCGCCCCTTGCTGCGCTTCCTGTATATGTATTTTCTCTTGGGCGGAATTTGGGATGGGCGGGCGGGGTTTACTTGGTGCGTGTTGCAGGCGTTTTATGAATATATGATTTTGCTCAAGGTGTGGGAATTGCGCCAAACACCGGCCCCAGATTAATTAACCACCATCGTAATCGTCTTCACTATCATGCTGAGAGTCTACTCATGACGACAACCATTCCTACTCAATCGGGTTTAATCGCGTGGAGCTGCCGTGTTGTGCCGCCTATGGTGCGGTGGTGTGAGAGGTTAGGGTTGCGATCGCTCCTCCAGCACCTCGCCCTATTCTTCGTCGCCTCCTATCAACGCCATATTTCGCCCCACAAAGGGTTTAACTGCGCTCATCGCACCCTAACCGGCGAGCTGTCCTGTTCTGAATATTTTCGTCAAACGCTACAACAAAATGGCCTCAGTCAAGCCCTAACCGAACTCCCCCCGCGTCTGGTCACTTGCAAGCAGTCTAGCCGCATTCTCTACCGCCAACGCTATTTAGCGATCTCCCCCGACCCTGAAGCATCGCAGCCCAACACCCCTGACTTAGAGAAAAAGCCCAACACCCCTAATCTCAAGAAAAAGCCCAAGCGACACCAAAACACCAATCAGGTTTGTGGTGAGCTGCTAGATTGTGGGTGTCTAAACTATGGCAATGTATCGTGCCTAAGCGGGTCTGATAGCAGCCCAGACGACAGCACTATATTTGATGGTGGTTTAGATTTATCTGATAGCAGCACAACCGATAGCAGCCCAGCCGATAGCACTATATTTGATGGTGGTTTAGATTTATCTGATAGCAGCACAACCGATAGTCATTTATCTGATTGTGATTGCTCTGATTGTGGTGACATAGATGGGTGTGGATTTTGATTTTCTGTGAGTCTACCTCTCTCTGTCCGTCTCCACACCGCAAAACCACCCCAAAACACGCTAAAACAATAGGCAGGTGAGGATCGGTTTCTCCCCGCTGCTTTTCATTACGCCGACTCTACTGTATGGTTCTTGCCTTAACCCAAAATACGTCCCGCCAACGTGAAATCTTAGAAATCGTACTGGGTAACGGCTGGGGCTATATGCGCGGATTGCTCACCGGAGGCACCAAGGAAGAACCCCAAATTCCGCCCCCCGAAGCCCTGCGCAATATCCTCGTCGAGCTTGGCCCGGTTTATGTGAAGTTGGGTCAACTCCTCAGCACCCGCCCGGACTTGATGCCCCCGGCCTATATCGAAGCCCTCACCGCACTCCAGGCCAAAGTGCCCACCGTGCCGTGGAAAGATGTGGAATCTTTGATTCGGCAGCAGTTGTCGAAACCCCTTGATGAGGCCTTTGCCACGATTAACACCACTCCGATCGCGGCCGGTTCCATTGCCCAAATCTATCGCGCCACCCTCAACAATGGCCAAGAAGTGGCGATGAAGGTGCAGCGGCCGGGCATTGAAAAAATTGTCCGCCAAGACACGGCTTTGATTAAAGCGATCGCAGAACTCGTCTCCGCCACGGATTTCGGCCAGGATTATGACATTGTCTCCCTCGCGGATGAATTTACCTCGGCCCTGAAGGCGGAATTGGATTTCACCAAAGAGGCGGCCTATACCGAGCAACTGCGGCGCAACTTGGCCCAAAGCCGGTGGTTTGATGCGCGTCAGTTGGTGATTCCGGCGATTTATAAAAGCCTGACGACGGAAAAGCTGCTGGTGATGGAGTGGCTCGAAGGGGAGCCGATTTTAGATGCGGAGATTCATCCGGCAGATGGAAAAGCGGGGGGGGATTTGCGACGACGGCAGCAGATCGCGACGCTGCTGTTTCGGTCATTTTTCCAACAGATGTATATTGATGGGTTTTTCCATGCTGACCCCCATCCGGGCAATATTTTCTATTTGCGGAGCGATCGCGTCGCCTTGATCGATTGCGGCATGATTGGCCGCCTCGACCCGCGCACCCAGTCGATTTTGGTGGAATTGTTGTTAGCGATCGTCAACATCGATGCGAAACGCTGTAGCCAACTGACCCTTGATCTGTCGGAATCATCCCAACCCGTGGATCTGGCCCGTCTGGAAATCGACTTTGACCGGATGCTGCGCAAGTATTACAACATCAGCCTCTCGAATATCAACTTCAGCGAAGCCTTTTACGAAATCTTGCAGGTGGCTCGCAACAACAAAATCAAGTTGCCGGGCAATATGGGACTCTACGCGAAGAGTTTGGCGAACCTCGAAGGGGTGGCGCGGGGCTTTTACCCGGACGTGAATTTGCTCGATGAATTTAAACCGTTAATGACGGATTTATTTAGTCGGCAATTGTTAGGGGAAGATCCGCTGCAAACAGGGTTAAGAATTGCGCTGGATTTAAAATCCTTGGCCCTACAAAGTCCCCGACAAATGGAGGTGATTCTCGATCGCGTCAGTTCGGAAACCTTGCAGTGGAATTTAAAAATTCGGGAGCTGAGTTCTGTCCGGAAAAGTTTGGAAAGTTCCGCTAATCGGCTGGCCTATAGCATTGTGGTGGGGTCGCTGTTAATCGGGGCGGCGTTGATTGCGCGGAATACGCCGATTCCGCAACTGTCAATTATCAGCGCAGTGTTGTTTGGGGCAGCAACGTTTTTAGGGTTTGGGTTAATTGTGAGTATTTGGCGATCGGGGGGTCAGTTTAAGTAATTCTACGATGGGCCGAAGGGCGGATTAATGGGGTTGCGGATCTTCTCGTGGGCGATCGCATCCGGATGCTTGCAGTGGGGCTTCGTAAATTGAACTGACCACTGCAACTTCTCTAAGTCAGGCAATGGTTTCCGATACCCACTTAGTGTGAGGAAAATCTATGCGCGTTACTGACATTGCCCTTCTCTCCCTTGTCCCGCTGCTGCCAACCCTGAATGCGCAAGCCAACGAGGGCGTTTCCCCCCAAAATATCGATGCCCTAGCAGATAGCGATCGCCCCGTTGACCAAGCCCTGCAACCGCAAATTGGCCTGGATGTGACCCAGGCCGCCCAGCGCAGTCAGCCGAGCCAGCCCGAATTCTACGCCCAGGCGATCGAATTTGCGCCCCAGGCTTCGGCCCCGCTGGAAATCGCCACGGCTCAACCGTTGCCGGAATTTTCCCCGCCGGACGTTGCCGAGGCGGACAAGCCCACGCCGGAATTAGTCGCGATCGCCCCCACGGCGCAGCCCGAAGCGATCGCCCCCCATCGTGACGAACCCGTGACGGTGGCCGCAGCCCAGCCCAGCAACCCAGCACCAGCAACGATCGCGTTGGCGGACTATCAAG
>CAZCWE010000230.1:0-5256 GCA_964502285.1 uncultured Spirulina sp.
CATTCGGCCCGCTAGACTGGGAATCCCCACGCCTTCAGGCTGGGGAGGATGTCAAATCGAGAACTGGTATCAAGACGGTGGGGCAGAGGGCGATCGCTGCAACCAATAGGTCATCATTTCCCCCCGTCCCTTCACCAACACCGTGCCACGCGGTTCAAGCAAAAACTGATCCTGGAACGGTTTTAAGGATTCGTAGGTCGTTTGGGTGACCTGGACGCGGTTCGGTTCCCCCTGAGACTCCATCCGCGAGGCCACATTCACCGTATCCCCCCACATGTCATAGCCAAACTTACTCACCCCAATCACCCCCGCCACCACCGACCCGGTATTCATGCCCACCCGCAGGGCAAAATGTTTCCCCGTTTCTGCGTTGAATTGTTGGATATAGTCCAGCAGTTCCAACGCCATCCGCGCCACACGCGGCGCATGGTCGGCACAGGGATAGGGCAACCCGGACACCGCCATGTAAGCATCCCCAATGGTTTTGATTTTTTCGAGGCCGTGGCGGGCGGCAATATAGTCAAAATCCGAAAAAATGGTGTTGAGAATTTCCACGAGTTCCGTGGATGAGAGTTCTGTGGAGAGTTCGGTGAAATTGACCAGATCGGCAAATAAGACCGTCACACTGTCGAAATAGTCTGCGATCGTGCTTTCTTGATTTTTCAGGCGTTGGGCAATGGGGGCGGGCAGAATATTGAGCAACAGGGTTTCGGAGCGTTCTTGTTCTTGGCGGAGGGCGGTTTCGGCCTGTTTGCTGGCGGTGATATCCCGCGCCACCCAGAGCACCAATTCGCCGGATAGGGGGGAAATATTCGCCGAAAACCACCGTTTTCCCGTCGCGAGGGTCATTTCATACTCGACGTTGGTGGTTTCTTGACTGTGGAGAATGGTTTGGATGGTGCTCAAATAGTGGTCTACCTCTGCCGCCGGGACGATATCACTCAGGTTTTGGGTCATGTGGGGGGGCGTGCTCATCAGGCGGGTGTGATCAAATTTGGTGGGAGCGACTTTGCGACATACGCCCTCACCGTCGAAGACGAGGATCATGTCGTTCATGGCGGCGAAGAGGGCCATGAGTTCGGCTTCGGAGGCTTGGAGGGCTTCTTCAATCAGGATGCGATCGCGAATCTCCTGCTCCAGCCGTTGATTTTGCGATTCCAGCGTCCGCCGCAACCGCAACAAATCCAATTGATGCTCCACCCGCACCAACACTTCTGCAAATTGAAACGGTTTCGGAATATAGTCCGCCGCCCCCATCCCAAAGGCTTTCACCTTATCCACCACATCATTGAGGGCACTGATAAAAATAACCGGGATATGTTGGGTGATCTTGTTTTCTTTCAGCCGCTGACACACCTCGTAGCCATCCATCCGGGGCATATTGATATCGAGCAGCACCAAATCCGGTGGTGACACTTGAGCCGCCTTTAGGGCCATTTCACCACTCAGAACACTCCGCACCTTGTAGCCTTTGCGGGTCAGTAATGACGACAGTAAGCGCAAATTGTGGGGCGTGTCGTCCACAACCAGGATATCGGCCGGAACATCAGATTCAGATAATGGGAGCGGAGTAAGTTCAGCCATCAATGGAGATGAAAGGGACGTGTCCCTGAACAATCGTCTACGAAAAGTATTGCGGGAAACACAGTGAAATCACACAGAAGAAGATTCAGACCATTCACCCTCCCTTATTGTACGAGGTGATTTTGATCACATTCAGGATGATCTGTCGGGTTTTTTAGGGATTTTCCGGGGCATGGTAGTGAACGATGCGATCTCGCCCGGCAGATTTAGCCAGATAGAGCGCCTGATCGGCTTGGGCGATCAGCATGGTGGGCGTACTCTCAGCCGTAAACTCCAGGCAGGCAATGCCTAAACTAACCGTCACGGTGTCTCGAATCGCCGATTTTTGATGGGGAATCGCAGCAAGGTTGACATGGTTCTGAATTGCTTGGGCCACAGACCGCGCCCATTCGAGATCCGCTTGGGGCAAAACAACCCCAAACTCTTCGCCGCCATAGCGAGCGAGGAGGGCATGGGGCGGGGCAACGGTGTCAATGGCGCGTTGGGTGGCTTGGACAAGGCATTGTAGACAGCGATCGCCCTCTAAATGCCCGTAGTGATCATTAAACGCCTTGAAAAAATCCACATCATAGAGAATCAGGCTAATCGACTCCGTCTCTGTTAGCAATGTCCACCACCGCTGCAAATATTCATCAAAGTGCCGACGGTTCGAGGTTCCGGTTAGCCCATCCTGATTCGCCAACGCTTGCAGTTTTTCATTGGCCAATTGCAGCGCCGTTTCCACCTTGACCCGTTCTTGAATTTCGAGTTGCAGTTGGTGATTCCGGGTTTGGAGTTGTTTTTGTAGTAGACAGATTTTGAGTTGATTCTCCACCCGTGCGAGCACTTCAGCCCATTGAAATGGCTTTGTGATGTAGTCAACCCCACCCACTTCAAACGCTTTGACTTTATCCGTGACCTCATTAAACGCACTAATGAAAATGACCGGGACAGCCTGGGTCAGAGCATCAGATTTCAGCGCTTGACAAACCTCATACCCATTCATCTTGGGCATACTGATATCAAGCAAAATTAAGTCAGGCACGGCTGAACGGGCAGCCCGCAGGCCGATTTCACCATTGATCACACCCCGCACATCATACCCATGATTAGTGAGCAAGGTGGAGAGTAAGCGAACATTATTGGGTGTGTCATCAACGATCAAAATATTGCCCTTTGCTGGTTCTGAGGGTTGGCTCATGGTGGATTAACAGACAAGGTTTAAGGAGAAAAACCATCGGGGCAATAGATGGTTACGAAAAAAGAGCTTGACACCCCTGTGATTGATCCAGGAGATATCAGCGAGCAAAGAGAGATTGTGAACCCGTTTTAATGGGCAGTGTACTAGACAATTTTGACATAAGATCTTAATAGACTTAGGCTCTGCTCCGTTTGTTGGGCAGATTTCCCTGCTCCAGCACGGAATCAGGCTGGCTATCTTGCAACCCAAGCGTAAATCCCCGATCATTCATGCAGCACAGAATGACCGGGGATTTTGGAGAGTTCAAGACTGAATATCCCTAGAACATTGATTTAGTTGTCTTTGAGCCAGCTAAACATGGCGCGGAGGTCTTTGCCGACTTCTTCGATGACATGTTCGGCTTCTTGGCGACGCATGGCAGTGAAGCCAGGGCGGCCGGCTTGGTTTTCGAGGACGAATTCACGGGCAAACTGACCGCTTTGGATCTCTTTGAGGATTTGGCGCATTTCGGCGCGGGTCTCGTCGGTGACGATGCGCGGGCCACGGGTGAGGTCGCCGTATTCTGCGGTGTTGGAGATGCTGTCGCGCATGTTCGCTAAGCCCCCTTCCACAATCAGATCCACAATCAGCTTCACTTCATGGAGACATTCAAAGTAGGCGAGTTCGGGCTGATAACCAGCATCCACGAGGGTTTGGAAGCCGGATTTAATCAAGGCACTCAAGCCCCCGCAGAGGACGACTTGTTCGCCGAAGAGGTCGGTTTCGGTTTCTTCGCGGAAGCTGGTTTCGAGGATGCCGGCGCGGGTGCCACCGATGCCTTTGGCGTAGGCCATGGCGCGATCGCGTGCTTGACCCGACGCATCTTGATACACGGCAAACAGCGCGGGCACGCCTTCCCCTTGGGTATAGGTGCGGCGCACTAAATGTCCGGGGCCTTTCGGGGCCACCATCACCACATCCACATCGCTGGGGGGGACAACTTGACCGAAGTGGATATTAAACCCGTGGGCGAAGAGTAACACTTTACCGGCGGTAAGATTGGGGGCAATTTCTTCGGTGTAGACGGCCTTTTGGACTTCATCGGGCAATAGGATCATGATCAGATCGGCGGCCTTGGCGGCATCTGCTACCGAATGCACCGCCAAGCCTGCGTCTTTGGCCTTGGTTGCGGAGGAACTTCCTTCGTACAATCCCACCACCACATTTACCCCACTTTCTTTCAGGTTGAGGGCATGGGCATGACCTTGGGAACCATAGCCGATGATGGCGACGGTCTTGCCGTTGAGGAGGTCTAAATTAGCGTCTTCATCATAGTACATACGAGCCATAAGGAAATCTCCTGAAGCATTAAATATAGTTAGACAGACTTGCTATTTTATCAGACGGCTGTACCCGTCCTCCCCTCCTAGAACAAAGCAGTCACGGTTGAACAGACGGTTTGATGTTCCCGATCGCAGGGCGGTTGATTTTGGTGCGATCGCCCCCCATTACGCCCTGCGCAGAGACTCCCGCCATTGTTCAACTTCAGACCATCCGGATCGTTTTTCGTGATAACCATCACGCTTTTGTATCGTTGACATCACGAAAATTTAGTATCTAGATCAAGTTTTGGTGTGGGTAAGTTCACAGAGATCAAGAGAGCGTATCACGGGATTGAGCTGCGAAAACAGCGAAGATAGAAACATAGAGAGCAAACCCGATTTAAGACCATGTTTTACGACCTTCAACTCATCCCCGGCGCAATCTCAGCCATCCTCGCAGATGTTGCCGAAACCCGCACCTTAACCTTGAGCGATCGCTTCGGCCTCATGGCCGCCGTCATGGACGAACACCTCACCGAAGACGAGCGCCGCGCCGTCAACCGTCTCCTCCGCGCCGTCCAACGCGGTCGCGTCTCCCTTGCCTAATCTGCAACGCATCACGACACCGTAAAACCACTTGCTCTCCCCTCAGCTCGGACTCCTCCGAGCTGATTTTTTATTGGCAATTCAGCAAGAGCCAATCATCCTAAAAAAATAGGGACATCCCTGAAGAGGAATATCCCTAATTCTCATTGCCAAGCGAAACGTTTAGAGCGGTTCACCCGCAGGTGAATCTAGAACCTAGGCGTTGTTGCGCTTTTTCAACCAGGTTCCCATGCCCACAGCCAAACCTGCACCAATCATCGAGAAGGGTTCGGGTGTACCGGTGCTGGGTTTTTCAGTTTGGGCGACAGCGATGGTCATGTGCGAAAGGTCTTTGCCGTTAGCGGTGGCGAAACTTCCCATGAAGGAACCATCTGCCAGCTTGGAGCCGTCAACACCTTGGAAAGCGTAAGCGTAGTAACCGGTTGCGGTTTTAACACTGACGACCACGTTACCGTAGAAGCTGCTGCCCAAGTTTGCAGACCAGCTACCAGAAGTGGTTTCGTTAGCGAACACATTGCCGCTGCCATCATCCGATTTACCGAACTGCGTCCAGTCCATGCCGGTGGTGTCGAAGCCGCTGAACAG
>CAZCWE010000230.1:5266-7082 GCA_964502285.1 uncultured Spirulina sp.
CATGCCGGTCGAAAAGCAGATCGCCATTATTTTCTGCGGTACACGTGGCTTGCTGAGGAGAGTTCCTTTAGCACCGGTATCGTTCCCTTCTTCGGCGGCACAAGTAGCGAAGGAGAAGATGTCATTGCTCACCGATCCAGAAGCGCAGTCGGCGAGAGCTTGTTGAGTATTGACGGGCTTATTGCTGGGCTTAGCGGAGGCTTGGTCTGCACCGATACCAATTGCTGCGGTACCAACTAAGGCGGAGATAGCTAAGGTAGAGATTAAGCGTTTCATTTGTGTACCCTCCCACGAGTAACTAGGTGTTTTGATGGTTTGCTTGGCAGCGTTTTTAACTTTTCCCCCGCTGCTTCTTAAGAATAACCTGACTGCCTAGACGATTCAATAAAGTTCCCGTGAAGATCTGTCGATGTTCTGTAAAGACTGGTCTAATATGTTTAAATCTGCCACGGTGAAATGGATTAAATCAATGGTCTATGGAAAAAAAACACTGGTAGCTAATCCCTGTGATGCTCGACTGTAGAGGCTTGTCGGCTAGGTACTGGTCAAGCTTACGTTTTTTTTGAACTGATTTAATCCATAAAAATACTGGCTTTTTATCAAGAGCAGAGTTGGAGTGAATACTTCCTCGGTAAAAAATACGAGTATCTATTTTTTGCTCAAGCAAGTTTCGTGTTTTAATTCGGTCTATTGATCCACATTGCAATCCGTGTTTATACGGAATCCTGAAAATCCATGTCTCCTTGAAATTACGGAGAAACAGAAAAATTTGGCTCTTGGAGGCAAGTCAGGGGCGTTTCCCGTTGGGTTGGGGTTAAGCCTCGCTGTTGAATTAAAACCCCGAAGCCACCGAGGCCGGTGGGATTGATCAATTGGTGGAGATGGCTGCGCCGTTGCAGGATTTGGGGGAGGGTGTAGCTGCCGTCGGATAGGGCGGTGAGGCGATCGCCTAACCCTAATGCCATCAACATCATCGCCTGTTGAGTAAAGCCCACGGTTTGCAGCCCTGCGTTGACCCCGTAGGATTCGAGGGCGGTGAAGTTGACGTGGGCGGTGAGGTCTTGGCGGCCGAGGTTGACGTAGGGGTTGTTGTGGTGGCGATGTTGGTAATAGGCTTGGAGCGTGCCTTGGTGACGCTGGGGGTGGTAGTAGCGATCGCTGCTGTAGCCGTAGTCAATGGTGAAGAGATAGCCTTGGTTAAGTTTTTGGCTAACGGTATGGAGCCAGTCGAGGGCGGCGAGGTTGACTTCGGTGCAGTAGCCGTCGGGATAGGTGGGGCCAGGCAGAGGAATATTGAGATCCTTGAAATAGGTGAGCAATTGAGGTGTTGAAAGCGGGCCGAGGGTTTCGGTGAGGCCGTCAGGGGTAACGGTGACATAGACTTCCTGGAGTTGGCCAGCTTGGATCACCACTTGATGGACGGGGAAGGCATCGACCAGTTCATTAGAAAAGCAACAGCCGCTGATTGAGTGATCGGGGATGTCCTCCCAGGTCTGCCAGGTGACGGGATGGTGTTGGAGTTGAGCCTGTTGGCGCTGGCGTTTTTGGGGCGATCGCTCCACGATCCGATAGTCTAATCCGGCGTAGAATTCCGGCTCTGATTGTTGGAGTGCGTCGAGAATGTGCAGGGCGGTGTCGCCTTCGCCCGCTCCCATTTCCAGGAGGGTGAAGGGGTCGGGACGCTCTAAAATCTCCCAACATTGGCGAAACTGGACGGCAAGGAGTTCGCCAAAGTCGCGATCGCAACTAGCCGCTGTGAAAAAATCGCCCTCTGGGCCAATGGTGGCGGTGTTGTAGTAGCCAAACTCCGGATGAT
>CAZCWE010000231.1:0-589 GCA_964502285.1 uncultured Spirulina sp.
GAGTCGTTCGCGTAGCGTCTCCGCAGGAGATAGCCCGGCCGCTTACCCTTCGACTCCGCTCAGGGTGCGCTGGGGTGCTTGCTCAGGGGGTGCTGGGGTGCGCTGGGTAGAGGAGCGCGATACCCGACTAAAAAAGCTCACTCCAGGGAGCGAGCTTTTTTGAATTAGACCCAGAGCGATCGCACCATCCTAAACCGTTTGGGTTTGGGTCTGGGGTTGGCCTTGGGGTTGGAATTGGAAGAGGGAATAAACCACGTTACGACGAATATCGATCATCGTTTCGAGGAACATTTCATAGCCCTCCTGCTTGTATTCAATCAGGGGATCTTTTTGACCGTAGCCCCGTAACCCGATCGATTCCCGCAGGGCATCCATGGCTTGGAGGTGTTCCCGCCAGAGGGTGTCAATCCGTTGCAAGATGAAGAACCGCTCCGCTTGGCGCATCAGGCCGGGTTGGATTTTGTCGATTTGGTGCTCTTTGAGGTCGTAGGCCTTGCGGAGCATGTAGTGGAGCAGCGTGGTCGAATCCGGGAGGATCACCCGCTCCACCGAGGAGTGGCTGATGTCGCGCTCGTGCCACAGCGCCACG
>CAZCWE010000231.1:599-7015 GCA_964502285.1 uncultured Spirulina sp.
ACACTTGGTTAATCCGTAGGGATTGCGCACCGCCTCCGGCTTCCATCCGCATACAGCCCGTCGTTTCCGAGCACAACACCGTCCCACAATCCGCATCAGGATTACTCGACGCTAACTTGAGACTGATTAAATCGCCGGGAATTTCGCCCCAATCCGCCGTGGGAATGCCGGCGAGTTCCACCTCAACGGTGCGGTTATGTTTGCCCGTGAGTTGAATCCGGCGAATGTCATAATCGCCGCCTTCGTAGTGGTAGCTCACCGGAACCCATTGCAGACGACTCGCCAACCACCCCAAAAACATCAACGCCTGGGAGGGGTTGCCTTTTTCGTAGTCGATCACCACTTGATCCACTTCCCAAATATGGTTCCGGCGTTCCGGGGGGTCAAAGGCCTCAGCACTCAACTCTTGCCAGGGGGCCAAGCGTCGCCAGTTGAGATCCGCAATCACCAAGCGTTGATCGATTAATTGCCCCAGGTTTTCCAAATCCGCTTCCGGGTGACTGAAGCTGCTCGAATCCACGATCAAGCTGTCGCAGTCATTGGTGAGACGTTCAAACAGGCCAAAATCAAGGTGCGGGGTGGCTTTCCACCAAATGAATTTCGGGAGGTCTTGGATCATCAACGCGGAGATCACACCGCCGATCCGTTCGAGGGCGTTGGCCGTGCCGCGCAGGGTGATGTATTCGCAGCAGACGAGGGTGCTGCCGCTGCGTTTTTGAATCGGGCAATAGGCCGAGACTTGGGCGGTGACCCCTTCATCCTCGCCGACGGTGGGGCAAAGAGTGATGATCCGGCAGGGGTTGGAGGCTGCGATCGCATCCGCAATCCCCACCCCCTCCAAATCCGGCGCATATTGGGCCGCCGTGCGCAAATTATCCTGAGTTTGCTTATCACGGGCGATCAAATGGCTAAACTCCGCCTGAAGCCGATTCACCAGTTCCTCATTCGCCTGACCCGTCGCCTCAAACCCGTAGGACTTTTGTGCCGCCTTCACCGCCGCCTTCGTCCGTGCCCCATTAATCCCGTCAATGGGCCCGGTATAAAACCCCAACGCCGACAAATAATGCTGCGTCCCATCCGGCTCATACACCAGAAAACTAAACGTTGTCGCCCGCGTCGCTGCTAAACCATCCTCACCGGTGGCATAACTTTGCCAAATCTCCCGTAGGGAAGCCTCAATTTCGCTAATCGAGACATCTTTGGGGGCTTGGAGCGGAACTAAAGGAGGAGAAGTGGTCTGCATGGTGTTATCCCTATATGCTTTCAATTCAGTGAACAGTAGACAACGAGACGTGATCTAGGATGAAGCCTTGGCCCATCCGCTAGCGTGAACGCGAACCTTACAGCCTGCGCCAATGACGACCATCCCGGTTCATCAACAATTCCGCTTCCGGGGGTTGCCAGGTTCCCGCCTCATACTGAGGGATTGTGCTGGGGTCGGCAGGTGCTTCCCAGGCACTCAAGGCCGGCGTCACCACGCGCCACGCTTCCTCCACTTCATCCGCACGGGTGAACAGGGTTTGATCCCCCAGCATCGCATCGAGCAACAAGCGATGATAGGCATCCGCCGTCCCAAAGGATGATCCATAGCTGAAATCCATATCCACCGTCCGGGTTCGCAGGTCTGGCCCCGGCATTTTCGCTTCAAAGCGCAGTGCGATCCCCTCATTGGGTTGAATCCGCATCGCCAAAATATTTTGGTTTGCCTGTTGGGCGGCGGATTTAAAAATGAGCAGCGGCACTTCTTTGAATTGGATGGCGATTTCCGTCACTTTCTTCGGCAATCGCTTTCCGGTGCGGAGGTAGAACGGCACGCCCTTCCAGCGCCAGTTGTCGATCATCAACTTCATGGCCACAAAGGTGGGATTGAGGGATTCGGGGTTGACGTTGGCTTCTTCGCGGTAGCCCGGAATCGGTTGGCCCTTCATCCAGCCGGCACTGTATTGCCCCCGAATCGCCGATCGCTCCAGATTATGCACATCCGCCAAATGCATCGCCTGCAACACCTTCACCTTCTCATTGCGGATTGCGTCCGCTTCGAGGGAGTTGGGGGGTTCCATGGCGGTGATCGCCAGAATTTGCATCAGGTGGTTTTGCACCATGTCCCGCAGCGCCCCGGAGGTTTCGTAGTAGCCCGCCCGGTCTTCCACGCCCACGGTTTCCGCCACGGTGATCTGCACATGATCGACAAATTGCCGATTCCAAAGGGGCTCAAAAATGGCGTTGGCGAACCGGAACACCAAAATATTTTGGACGGTTTCTTTACCGAGGTAATGGTCAATCCGGTAGACCTGTTCTTCGCGGCAGACTTCTTGGACGGCTCGGTTGAGGGATTTGGCGGTACCAAGATCTTTCCCAAAGGGCTTTTCAATGACGACGCGGGTTTTCACTGGGTCGCTAATCATCCCTGCTGCGCCGAGATTGCGCAGACCGGGCTTAAAAAAGCCCGGCGAGACGGCGAGATAGAAAACGCGATTGCCCCGGGTTTTGCGGGTTTCGTCGAGTTCGGCAAGGAAGGTTTTTAGGTTTTGGTAGCTCTCTTGCTGATCCATGTTGCCGGAGCAGTAGAAGAGGCCCTTGGCGAAGTCTTCCCAGGCTTCTTCGCTGCCGATCCCAGTGCCGAATTGCTCAACGCCTTCGCGCATCTGTTCCCGAAAATAGTCATGGCTCCATTCCCGGCGGGCAACGCCGACAATGGTGACTTCGGGGGGCAGGCGACGTTCCTGCTTGAGTTGATAGAGGGCGGGAACGAGTTTGCGCTGGGTGAGATCACCGGAGGCACCAAAGATGGTGATGATCAGGGGTTCGGGAGTGCGCTCTTGTTGCAGGCCAATGCGCAGGGGATTGTCGAGTAATGTAACCATGCTGATTGGGATTGAGGGAAATGGGGAGGGATGGCGGGAGGAGACGGGTCTCCCGTGGGGGCTAGGATACGGGGGCTAGCTGATCGACTTTGGCGGCGAGGGAATCCATCAGGGATTCAAAGGGTTTGATGAATTTGTCGATGCCTTCGCTGAGCAGTTCGTCCATGACGGCATTGAGGTCGATGGCCACGTCGGGATCGGCGAGGGTGGCGATCGCACCTTTTGCTTTTTCTAAGTCGGTTTCGATCCGATTAGCGGGGTCGCAATGGTCGGCACAGGCTTCGATGGTGTTGGGCGGGATCGTGTTGACGGTGTTGGGGCCAACGAGTTCATCCACATACATCACATCGCTGTAGTCGGGGTTTTTGGTGCTGGTGCTGGCCCAGAGGAGGCGTTGCACAGTGGCACCTTGGGCCGCGAGGGCCTGCCAGCGATCGCTGCTGAAAATCTCTTTGTATTCTTGATAGGCGACTTTGGCGTTGGCGATCGCAATTTTGCCCTTCAGCCCGTGCAGTTTTGCCGCCGTCGCATCCTCTACCCCAGCGGCCAACTTGGCATCGAGGCGATCGTCAATGTTGCTATCAATGCGGCTGAGAAAGAAACTCGCCACGGACTGAATCGAGCCAATCTCGTGGCCCGCTGCGGCCCGTTGTTCGAGGCCCGCAATATAGGCCCAAGCCGTATCAATGTAGCTCTGCACCGAAAAGAGCAGCGTCACATTGACACTGATCCCCGCCGCAATCACCGCCGTCACCGCCGGTAACCCTTCCGGCGTACCGGGGATCTTGATCATCACATTGGCGCGATCGATCGCCTCGGCATAGCGCAGGGCCTCGCGGATCGTGCTGTCGGTATCCTTGGCCATCGTCGGGGGGACTTCAATGCTGACGTAGCCATCTTGGCCGTCCGTCGCATCATAAACGGGTTTGAAAATGTCGCAGGCGGCCCGAATATCGTCAAACACGAGGGATTCATAAATCTCTGTGATGGATTTGCCTGCTTTGATCCCAGCGGCGATATCCGCGTCGTAGATTTTGTTACCGGCGATCGCTTTTTCAAAAATAGCCGGATTGGAGGTGATGCCACAGATCCCCCGCGAGGTAATCATCTCCTTAAGCTGGCCAGATTGGATTAAATCTCGGCTGAGATTATCCATCCAAATGCTTTGACCATAGTTTTTAGCGATCGTCAGCATGGGGTTGGTAATTGTCATGGCGTGAATACTCCAGGTCTATGGACAATGTGGTGATGGGTCATTGACCTCTGCGTTGGGTGGATTAGAGATCGTTGAAAATCTGAAAATTACGGGCGATCGCGATCCGCCCGATCCCGAATAAACGATTCCACTAACTGCACATCCTCCTGAGAACCGATAACCAGCGGTGTGCGTTGGTGGAGTTCACCCGGAACCACATCCATCAATGGGCCGAGTCCGGTGCTGGCTCGTCCCCCTGCCTGCTCAATCAGGTAGGCCAAGGGAGCCGATTCATACAGCAAGCGTAGCTTACCCTCCGGGTTGCTCCGTGTTCCCGGATACAGAAAGACCCCCCCCTGCATCAAGATTCGGTGAATATCCCCCACCAAGGCCCCACTGTAGCGAGCGGTATAGCCCTCATGGCGATGGACGTAACGAATGTAATCCCGCAGGGGATCATCCCAAGCCCAAAAATTCCCTTCATTGACGCTGTACACCGGGCCATGTTTGGGAATCTTGACATATTCCTCAGCGAGAATAAATTCGCCCAAACTGGGGTCGAGGAAAAAAGAATGCACGCCATCCCCGACGGAATACACCAGCACCGTGGCTGGGCCATAGAGCATATAGCCCGCTGCAATTTGTTTGTGGCCATTTTGGAGGAGATCCGTAGCCTTGCCGTCGAGGTCGTCGCCTTCCTGCTGCCGGATCGAGAAAATTGACCCAACATTGAGGTTAATGTCTACATTTGAGGAGCCATCAATGGGGTCGTAGAGCAGGGTGTAGCGACCAATGGGGCAGTTTTCCGGAATGTAGTAGGGGTCTTCCATTTCCTCCGATGCGAGGCGACAGATCAAGCCACTCTGCTTGAACACGGAGATAAACACCTCATTGGCATACCAATCCATCCGTTTGACGGATTCGCCTTGGACATTCACATCGCCGGTAAAACCCAAGGTATTCGCCATCAGCCCCGCCTGACTAAGCCGCCGGGAAATTAATTTCGCAGCGAGGCCCAGGCGATTCATAATTGCACTGATGTCTTGGGCTTCGGGGGCTAATAGTGATGATGCCTTGCCGGTGTTCATCAGTTGCTGAAGCACATGGCGGGATAGGGTGGTGCAGTCTCGATCAAGAGTCTGATGTGGGGATGTGGAACTTTCTGATGCGACCATTGATGGCCCTCCGTTACAGCCTGAGGATAGAAATAACCCATCGCCTCGCCCGCAACTCAATGGGGAGAGTCATGGCCTTCTACCTCATGTCCCATGATAGGAAGTCTCTCCGTGAACCTCCCCAAGCTTCATACTCTTTCAAGAAAATTGACATTGCGATCGCAGTTTTTAACCCGTCGTGATTAGGGAACAGGCCCTGAGTGCGCTATTTTTGCGATCGCACAATCTCAGCCCCGCGATAGATGCGAAGGTGATACCCAAAAAAGGCCGCGATCGCGGCCTTTTTTGTTAAGGGATTTAAGTCATCACCGGATCAACGGGTAATGCAGAGATACATCATCACTGCTTATCTATGCAATGCAGCGATGCCACAGGTTCAAAACGCTTAGTCTTCGTCCCAGGCTTCCACGAGGAGAATTTCACTGACGGGATCTTGCATCGAGAAGCCAAACTCCAGGAGTTCCCGCTTCCAGAAGCTCCAATCGTCGCCATAGAGGAACGCAATTTTCCAGATATTATCACCCGGCTTGAGGATTTTAGAATCCACCAATGAGCGCACCTTGCGTTGTAACTTCACCATAGGGTGAGCAACTTGTTGAGTCATACGCCTTCAGTTCTATTTATGTAATGGTTTTAAATTTTGTCGCTTTGTCTCCTGTACCGACATTTTTCACAGGGGGGAGACAATAGAGCAATGAGGTTCACTGCATAATGATCTATCGTAAAGTGGGGCAACTGTGCAAGACTTCGAGACAAAATTTCGTAAATATTTAGATTCTCTTAAGGTTTGCGTGCCGGGCATTGAGACGCGGGGCGATCGCAGGATTGCCACTTAAACCTCATCCTCCGTCATCACCTTTTCAATCGCCTGATCCAGCACCCCCTGCAATACCGGCGACAGGTTGCGATTGAGGCGACCGGCGCGGATGTATTCCGCATAGGTATCCGCTTCGATATCCACCAACTCTTCGCGCAGTTGCTCCATGGTGATGGCGAGGAGTTGGGGGTTTTGGGTTTGGAGTTTGGTGATGGCGTCTTCCACATCGCGCAGTTGACCGCGCACGAGTTGCTGTTGATAGCGGTAGAAGTCGGGGTCGATGTCGGGGGACTGTTCCACCTCGGCGAGGAATTTGAGGACACGATTGAGGGCAGTACGGCGGGCGATCGCTTCGGAATAGGCCT
>CAZCWE010000232.1:0-3903 GCA_964502285.1 uncultured Spirulina sp.
CTTCACGATCAGGCTGTAGCAGAGGTCGCCCTGATGGAGCACCGCCCGCCCCCCCGTGGGACGACGCACCAGCTCCACCGCGTCCCCGCGCCAGGTGAGCGATCGCCACTCGTCCGGCCAGGTGCGTTGATGGTAGCCCAGGGAAATCGCCAGCGGTTGCCAGCGATAGAAACGCAGCAGCGGGGACGGGAGGTGCGATCGCTCCACCGCCCGCACCAAGCCATAGTCCAACGCCATTTGGGCCGCCCCCGCCGTTTCCCACAACGGCAAGGTGCGCCCCATCGTGGGCTGCGGAGTCACGACCTATTGACCGTATTCCGCTTGGAGGAGTTCGTCATTGTCATCTGCGATCGTCGCCACCAGCGTAATCGCCCGTGACACCTCATCCGCTGACAAATCCACCACCGCCCGCTGGGACAACACCACCACCTGATCGTTACAAATCCCGAAACAGGTTTCAAAGGTTTCGGCCCAGTTCATCACCATCAACTTTTTCATCAAAGCCAATTCGTCCTTGGCCGGTAGCTTGAGCACGGGCGACCACACCGTCAACAGATCATCTGTCTTGTCTCCGGTCAGTTGGACAAACACCTCAACACTGCCATATTGAAATTTCCACAGCGTCCCGTTGTCGCTGTGGTTCACCATTGCGCTCTCGTTTTGTTCCAGACTCGAAATCACAGTTTCGATCATGTCGTGAAGGCTAGTCGCTTCATCCTGATCGCTCACATCGGTGGCTACGAAGGTCTCTACGTTTTCCATTATCAAACCATCTCCTCTGTGCAATATGCATTCTCTAGCCTAGCCTATGGGTTTGTCGTCTCCCCACAGTACACAATCAAATCAATTTCTACATTGCCATGGCCCGCTAGCCCCACGACCCCCACCGTCGTCCGGCAGGGGAGTTGTCCTTCTTTAAAGTACGAGGCATAGACTTGATTCACGGTGTCAAAATCCCGCAAATCCGTGATAAAGACCCGCGCCATCACCGCCTGATCGAGGCTGGCTCCGGCTTCGTCTAGGACGATAATCAAGTTATCCATGACGCGCCGCACCTGATCGCCAATGGGGCCGAGTTCCATCGCGCCGGTTTCGGGGTCTTCGGAAAGCTGACCGGTGACAAAGAGAAAGTCCCCGGCACGGATGGCATGGGGAAAGGGGCCAAAGAGAGGCAGGCGGCCATCGGGGATTACAATGCGCTCAAACATGGGATGTTCTGTGAAATGGTTTAATTTCACAGCCTAGAGGGATGGGGATAGAAATACAAGGGACGCTAGAGACCCTTCAGGGACTTACCTCTATATTGCTCATGATTTCTTAACACGGGAGCCACCCGATCCACCGGCTTCGTTATGCGCTCTCATCCCTCCTGAGTCTTGATCAGCGATCGCACCTTGCCGCGATCGCATCCCCTCCCATCACCCCATCCTTTCACCCCCAACATCCCCCCTGAGCCCGAATTACCAGCATTTCCGGCGTTTTTTCGGATTCTGAAGGATGGGAAAGCCGCCACACCTCAACCGCAGTTTCCCAGCGGCGCAATCCGAGCCAAGATCACCGGATTAGCCCTTGCCGAGCAGTAACCGGGTCGGATCGAGGTACGGTTACCTCTATCGTCAGAAAGAAGTCGATCCGGGGCAAAGTCGCTAGGATGAGAAAAATTAACGAACGGTTCTGGAGCCATCTATGTCTGAAGCGAATTTTTCCCAAGACACGCAACCTATGGAATCTTCTGCATCTGATGTTAGCCCTGAGACCAAGGCTCTCGTTGAAGACAAGATGCCGCAAGAGTCCGACGAAATTAAGTATCACGTAATGGCTTTAATCGAAGCCATCAAAAAACAGGCTCAAACTCAGATCGAAACGGCGGGAGACATGACCCGCGATGTCTATGTGACGGCAATGCGCCAAGCCCAAGACACCCTCAAAAATACAGGATTATTGCTCGACGACCAGCGGGAAAATCTGGATCATTCCATTGAGGGTTTGGAAAATACGGCAGCGAAAAATTGGGAATTGTTGGTCAGTGATATGCAGAAGTTTGGCGATCGCGTCGATCGGGCGGTCAATGCGGCTTGGCAAATTCTCACCGAACCCGAAGACCCCAAACCCCCATCGGGACCCACGACGGTAGAAATCACCGACACCGAAAGCCCCGAAGCACAAGAAACCCCCGTTTCCTAGGCGCAACTCGACCCATTCTCTCCATCACCCCAAAAACCGAACGTTCTCGCGAAAACGTTCGGTTTTTGCGATCGCAGGGATTGCTTATAATCCACACAAATCTGTTTTAAGGAACGGGGCTCAATGGTTGACCCGTGCGACGAAACTTTGCAGGTCTTGGATCAGACAGGCCATGAAATTTTCGGCATCAATATCAACCGCAACCCAGGCGTTAAACCCCAATTTAACGCTGTGGCGATGATCAATCAGGGTTTGGCCGGTGGTGAATTTGCCTTGGGTTTCCACCATGACTTGGGCGCGGCGGAAGGTGAGCAGTTCGGGATAGAACAGGTAAGCGATCGCCACGGCATCATGGATTAAAAAGCCTCGTTGGCCCCGTGTTTCGCGGTACTCCATCGATGTTTTGGTTAAAAACTGGGCGAGCATTGCCATAAACTGGCTGAGTTTGCTCTCTGGGGCGGGGGAAATCACCTGTTGAATCATCTCTGGGGTGAAGACGAGATTACGGGTGACATTGAGGGGCAAGATGACATGGTCGTCGCGGCTGATCAAGACCTGGCGGGCGGCTTTGGGGTTGAAAGCGATGTTAAACTCCGCCATCGGGGTGATGTTGCCGGGGGTGTTGAACGCACCGCCCATAATCACGATTTCCTTGGCTTTTTTGAGAATGCCGGGGGATTGATTTTCTGCGATCGCTAAATTCGTCAGGGGTGCGATCGCCACGATCGTCACTTCTCCCGGATAGCGATTCAACAAATCAATCAACAACTTTTCCGACTGAGGCGCATCGGCAAAACGCCGCCGCCCAGGGGGTAAGGTTTGGGAGAGATTGCCCATCCCATCCGACCCATGAATATGGCTCGCATCCGCCACCCACTGCTCCGGCAACTGCACCCCGCGCCCCACCACAATATCGTCCACATCGCTCAGGCGCAGCACCTGACAGGCCGAATTAAAGGTATTGCGAGCCTGCACATTCCCCGTCGCGGTGGTAATGGCCAACAGATTGACCATATTTTGCTTGAGAAAACTCAACAACCAGAGGATGGAAAAAATATCATCTCCACCGGGGTCCGTATCCAAAATTAATTTACGTGCCATGTCGCGGTCGGTCATAGGACAGAAAGTCGAGCCCCTTTCGCAATGATCCTCTGATCTTAAAAGATTTCAGCACGAACCATCCGATCGAATCCTCGCTCCCCCATGTCATTGGGGTTAATGTCCTGTTCGCTGAGTTGTTCGCCTATCCGCGAAATTTTGCGATCGCGCTTCATGATTTTTCCACCGTCATAGCCTGCCACCGTGGCTCAATTCAGCATCCTCACCTGTTCTCACTCTTCCTAATCCTGCTCAGGACGAGAACACCAAAAATCCTCTTGTGATGTTGAATAAAACAGCGTCGAATCGTTGAGTAAATTGAACAATGGTGATGACCAGAATTTACAAAAATTATCCTACAATTTCTAACTGAGTGAGATTCTAACAAAAACATTAGAAAACAGCACATTGATCAGAAAACACGCTAGTTGTAAACACAGTATTTTGTGAATTATTTAATCCAAATCTGGAGGAATCAATGGCAACATTATTTGAGAAGCTGGGTGGCGAAGGTGCAGTTACTGCGGCTGTCGATAAGTTTTATGAACGGGTTTTAAATGACGATCGCGTCAAGCATTTTTTTGCAGACGTAGACATGAAAAAACAAAAAGGGCATCAAGC
>CAZCWE010000232.1:3913-5688 GCA_964502285.1 uncultured Spirulina sp.
CCGCCCATAAAAAACTCGTAGAAGAACAGGGTTTAAAAGGCGAGCATTTTGATGCGATCGCAGAAGATCTCGTTCTGACCTTGCAGGAAATGGGCGTGGGTCAAGATCTCATTGATGAAGTGGTGGCCGTTGCCGGTGCGCCCCAACACCGTAGCGATGTGCTGAATGCCTAAGCTGCGATCGCTCCATTGAGACAATCAACGTTGAAAAACCGAGTTTCTATGATTTAGAAACTCGGTTTTTTGCACCGGTTAAACAGCCACATCGAGCCGAGAAATCATGAGGTTTGGTCGAGCGCATCCGGGGCAGAAATGACGGGAGGCGTTGCCGGGTCAGCACTGCCTGGATCGCGACCCTCCGAGGGCGTAGCATCCGGTGTATTCTGCTCCAACAAGGTTTTGACCGTCTGCACCAACGTCATTAACTTACCCTCATCTAAAAGCGAATTGATCAACGCCAAACCGCTCGTAGACAGCATCAATTTATTCACCTCATTGATCGAACCCGTCCCAGATTCCCCATTGCCGCCCATGCCCGGAAACGCATAGATCTGCGGACTACCCAGGACACCGGGCTGCGGGGCGAGGGCTTGGGCCAGTTCGGGGAGTTGGTTGGCAATCAGGGGGAAGAGGGTTTCAATCAGAGCAGCGGTACGGTTGGCACTGCTGAGGGCGTTTTCGGCTTCAATCAAGGCGCGTTTCCCTTCCGCATCGGCCAGCTCTTTGAAGCGGTTGGCTTCGGCGAGGGTGCGGATCGATTCGGCTTCGAGTTCGGCGGCTTGGCGGGCGATTTCCGCTTGACGACGGCGGCGGAACACGTCGATTTCCACCACGTTTTGATCGGCGATTTGTTTTTCTTGGGCGGACTGTTCGGCTTGGATGGTGGAGAGACGGCGCGATCGCTCCGCTTCTTCCACGGCTTGGGCGGTGGTTACGGCGGCGGCGGCAGTGGCTTTTTCCGCTTCAGTGGCTAATCGTTCTCGCTCCTTATTAATCACCGCAATCATCGATTCTTGCTGGGCGATCTTCGACTCTTGATCTGCTTCAGCGACCTCGATTTGGGCCCGGAGCCGAGAGGATTCCACGGCTTGATCTTGGGCGATTTTGTTGCGTTGGATTTTGGCAGCTTCTTGGTCTTGGGCTTCTTGGATTTCGCGGGCTTTTTGGGCTTTGAGGGCTTCGATTTCTTGGTTTTGGGTGAGGCGGAGGGCTTCGATTTCTTTAGCTTGGTTGAGCTTGGCGGCTTCGCCTTCTTGGGCAATGGCGAGCGATCGCTTCTGCGCCGTCAATTCCTGCTCCTCAATCGTCACCTGTGTTGTGAGTTCCACCTCACGCTTTTGCTGAATCGATCGCTGAATCGTTTCCGTCCGCAAACGCACCCCTTGGGCATCGAAGAAATTATTTTCATCGTAGGTGTCATTCTCTTCAATTTCAGAGATGGCGATATTATTCAGGGTTAAGCCCACCTTGCGCAAATCCTGTTGGATCAGGTTCAACACCTCATCGGCAAACCCCAATTTATCCGAATCAATTTCGGCTAAACTTTTGCGTTTTGCGGCGGCGCGAATTGCATCATCAGCCCGTTTTTCGAGGGCATCTTTAATATCTACTTCGGAAATTTTGCCCTGTTTTGAGAGTCGCGCTGCTGAGGTGCTCACATCCAATTCCACCGCGTTAATGCAGACATAAAATGTTACCCGCATATTGGCCCGCAAATAGTCTTGGGTGCGCACGGCCAACGGCCCAGTCCGTTCCACATCAATGGAAATTTCCCGC
>CAZCWE010000232.1:5698-7008 GCA_964502285.1 uncultured Spirulina sp.
GCAAGGGGACGCGGGTTAATTCATGAAACCCCGGTAAAACAATACAGCCACCGTTGAGAATCACACTTTTTTTCTTTGTAAACAATCCCCCCGTGCGCACAAAGGCTTCGTTATTGGGCGTGATGACATAAAACAGTTTATACGCCCACAAAGCGGCGAGCAAAAAGATAATAATACTAACTAATCCGGCGACTCCAATTAACAGCGTGCCGCCCATGCTGACGAGGGTATCGGCAATGGGGGGAGCGCTGGGGGCTTGGGCGAGAATGGTGGGCTGGGTTGCAGTGGTGGTTTGGCGCGGGAGGTGGGGCGATCGCGCCGTCAATCCAGGTTCAATCTCTGTGGTGATGTGTTCAAGATCTGCCAAGTCGGGCAGGGTTTGTAAAAAGTGAAACCAGAATTTCATCAGGTTTTAGCTCCGAGTGTCTTGGATAGGATTGCTTTGGCTGAGCCAGCGATCAGCGTCGTTGCTGTCTTTGGCGATCGCCACATAGCCATGCTGACTTTGTTCAATAATCAGCACCGTTTGACCGTGGCGCGGGGTAACGGTTGCCCAATGGGGTAACGCCGCGCTGACGGTGACGAGGTTGTGATAGGCATCGGTGACATCCACCTGCCCGACTTTGCCCTCGGTGAGTTTGGGAAGGCTGGCACTGGTGACGATGCCTTCACAGCCAATGAGGCGATCGCTACTGGCATCTTGACCAAAGGGGGCGAGGAGTTGCGCGATCGGCCGTGAAATGACGCTACCGAGATACACCGCCCCGATGAATGACCCGACAAAAACCACCCCGCCCCAACCCAGTGCCCGACTCGGCATCACCCCCAACCCCAGTCCCAGCAACACATTCCCCACCCAGCCCAAAAGCCCCCACAGGCTCAAATCCGTGGCCAACAGCAAAATCAGCGGCGTGCGGCCAATACCGAGCCACGCCAAAAGCGGAATGAAGCCTGTGTTACTGTCGGCGGCATCGGCATCGAGGTTCAGCCAATCATCATTGCTGAAATCGAGGTCATCATCGCCCCCGCCCGCAGCCATCACAACAATAAAGAGCACAAGGCCCAAACCGAGAAGAATCCAATAGGGAAGATTCGCCAAACTATAAAGCATAGGGGGGTGTGTGCTACTTTCCATAGCTTAAACAGCGATGTTTTGAATCCCAAGCAATCCCCAAGATTCGTAATATTCACCAGAGTGCTCGGTATTATCGAGGCTGTATCGCACTAACCAGGATGGTTAAGATTCAATCAGCGCACCTCGATCAATCCAGCGCACCCTGAGCAACCCAGCGCACCCTGAGCGAAGTCGA
>CAZCWE010000233.1:0-7002 GCA_964502285.1 uncultured Spirulina sp.
CCATCTCCGTCCCCTGCTCTTGGTCAATAAACTGCTGCACCCGTTGGCGATACTCCTTAATCGTCAAATCCACCCAATCGCGGTCTTCACTGTTGGCATAGAGATGCACAATCGGCTCCTCCGCATCGGGCAAAATCAGCACCCAATTATCATTCTGGCGATTAATAATCTTCACCCCATCAATTAACTCCAACTCCTCCGCCGGATGGGTCTCCACCAAATGCCGCATCAACGCCCCCTTCACCGTCCACGGGCAGCGCATCGTATAGGACTTATACCAAACCCTCGGCAGTTCCGCCCGCACTTGCTCCAAAGACCGCTCCTGCACCGTCAGCATCTCGATCATCTTGGCAATACAAAACATCGCATCAAACCCCGGATGCAACTGCGGAAAAATAAACCCCGTTTCACCACTGCCACCGAGTACCACCCCCTGATTCGCTTGGCAGGCTTCCATTAAGGCCGTCGGGTTCGCCTTGGTGCGGATGACCTGGGCATCGTGGCGGCGGGCAATCTGTTCGACGGCGCTCGACACCTGCACCGGCATCACAATTTTATTGCGCGGATAGGCCGTCAACATCATATCCACCATCAGCGCCGTCAACGTCTCGCCCCGAATCGGCAACCCCCCTTCATCCACCAAAATCAACTGCTCCCCATTAGCCGACACCTGCACACCAAAATTAGCCTTCACCGCTTCCACCACATGCCCCAACTGCATCAACAGCCCTTCGCGGCTCTCATTGGAGACGGCGATTTGGTTGAGGCTGGCGTTGAGCACCACCGCATCACAGCCAAATTTTGCCAACAGGCGTGGCAAAATCGCCCCCGACACCGCATAAACATAATCAATCACCACCTTAGCCCGGCTCATGCGCACCGCCTCCACGTTGAGCTGCCGTTCAAAGCTTTGGCTGTAGGCTTCGAGCATCTGGGAGGCATAGCTCATCGTGCCAATTTCCGAGATCGCCACCCGGCGCAGGTCTTCTTTGAAATAGACCCCTTCGATTTTTTTCTCTTTGGCTTTGGAAATGTTGATCCCTTTGCGGTCAAAAAATTCAATCAAAATCGAATCGGGGCGATCGGGATGGAGGCGCACATGAATCCCCCCTTCCACGTTTTGGGTGGGGATAATCGTGCGGGCGAGGGGGATGGCGGTGGATTCGAGGTTTTGCACGCCGACCCCGGTAGACATGAGACCGGCAATCAGCGATCGGCTCACCATGCGCGAGATGGCCCGTTGATCCCGTGACACCGTGACCATCGCTCCCGGTTTCAGGGTTGACCCGTAGGCGGCTCCGAGTTTGACGGCGAATTCGGGGGTGATGTCGATGTTGGCTAGCCCGGAAACCCCTTGCTGGCCGAAGAGATTACGCTGCGCCATGTTGCCCCAAATGAGATTGATGTTGAGAATGGCACCGGATTCGATTTTTTTGCTGGGCCAGACGCGCACCCCTGGGCTGATTTGGGCTTCTTCGCCGACGCTGGAGAGGGAGCCAACGACGGCCCCTTCGAGGATGTGGGCGCGGCGATCGACGCGAGTGCCCCGCGAGATGATGCAGCCTCGCAGGTGGGCTTCTTCTCCGATGATTACCCCGTTGGCGATGATCGGGCGTTTGAGGTTGGCATCGGCGCCGACGGTGATGTTGTCGCCGAGGATGGTGCCGGCTTCGATGTGGACTCTGGGGCCGATGCGGCAGTTGTGGCCGATGAGGACGGGGCGTTCAATGCGGGCGGATGGGTCGATGTAGGTGTTGTGGCCAACCCAGAGGCCGGTGGACTGTTCAGGATAGGCGAAATCAAGGGTGAGGCGTTTTTCCAGGCAGGCGTATTGGGCTTCGCGGTAGGCATCGAGGTGGCCCACGTCGCACCAATAGCCTTTGGCGATGTAGCCGTAGAGGGGTTCTCCGGCGGCGAGGAGGAGGGGAAAGAGGTCTTTGGAGAAGTCGGATTCTTGATTGGGGGGGAGGTATTGGAGAACGTCGGGTTCGAGGATGTAAGTGCCGGTGTTGGCGGTGTCGGAGAAGATTTCGCTGGTGGTGGGTTTTTCGAGGAAGCGGGTGATGCGATGGTTGCTGTCGGTGATCACGACACCGAATTCGATGGGGTTGGGGACGCGGGTGAGGATGATGGTGGCTTTGGCTTTTTGGGCTTTGTGGAAGGCGATCGCAGCCCGCAGATCAAAATCTGTCAGGCTATCGCCACTGATCACCAAAAAGGTATCGTGGAGCAATTCTTCAATATTTTTCACACAGCCGGACGTGCCGAGGGGTTGCTCTTCTTCGACGGCATAGGTCATCTGCACGCCAAAGTCGCTGCCATCTTGGAAGTAGTCGCGCATGATGTCCGGGAGATAGTGCAGGGTGGCGATCACTTCGGTAATCCCATTGCGCTTGAGCAGGTTAATGATGTGTTCAGCGATGGGACGATTGACGATCGGCACCATCGGTTTGGGGAGATCACAGGTGAGGGGGCGCAGTCGTGTTCCAGAACCACCTGCCATCAGCACTGCACGCATAACTACTCCTGTACTTGTTGTTGGGATTTCGGGATTAGGGTGAAGTGATGATTTTTCTGTTCATCACGCCCGTCACGCTGTCCATCCTGGGACACAGCATCGAATCTACATCTGTCCCGCATTTTCCACCCGAATTCTACCAAATTCCTCCCTCGTCCTAAGAAGTTGGGCCGGGAATCCCCTCCGAATCCGGACAATTTTGATCGCACAATGTCAGCGATCGCTCATCCCGATCCCATGCTCTCCCCGGCCCAAGTTGACCCGATCTATCGAGCCAACGAAACCGCCCAACCGACACCAGGACACCCTATTCCGGACGCATCGGGCGCACCCGTCGCTGCATGAAAAAGCGCACAAAGAGCTTTTCCCCTTCCACCCAAAGCAACATCAAACTACTAAAGCCAAAACAGACCAGCAGTTCCTCTTGGGTCAGCACACTCGTCCCGAAGAAATTCCGGAGCACGGGCACATACACCAACATCAGTTGCAAGGCCGTTGTGCCAATCACCGCTGCGAGTAGAGCTAAGTTGGAAAACGGGTTCATTTCGATCGTGAGTTGCGTGTACGATCGCGCCGCGAGAGCATGGCCCATTTGCGCCAAACAGAGGGTCGTGAACACCATCGTCCGCCAACTGTCGGGATGGTTTTCATACGCCCACACCATCAGCACAATCGAGAAAATCGCAAACACAATCCCAATCCGGACAATATACGACCCCAAACCCCGCGCAAAAATGCTCTCGTTGGGATGAAACGGGGGACGCTTCATGATGTTAGGCTCCGCCGGTTCAACGGCGAGGGCAAGGGCCGGTAAGCCATCGGTCACCAGGTTCATCCAGAGGATTTGCAGCGGCGTCAGGGGCACAGAAGACAGGCCGAGAATGGGAGCAGCGGCGATCGTTATCACTTCGCCCACATTACTGCCGAGAATGTATTTAATGAAGCGGCGAATGTTGGTGTAGACGACGCGCCCTTCTTCGGTGGCGGCGACGATGGTGGCGAAATTGTCATCCAGGAGGATCATATCGCTGGCTCCTTTGCTGACATCTGTGCCGGTGATGCCCATGGCGATGCCGATGTCGGCCTGTTTGAGGGCGGGGGCATCGTTGACCCCGTCGCCGGTCATGGCGATGAATTTACCGCGTTTTTGCAGGGCTTTGACGATGCGCAGTTTATGTTCAGGGGAAACACGGGCGTAGACACTGACAGCTTCGACTTCGAGCTCTAGATCCGCCTGGGACATGGCTTCGAGGGTTTGACCCGTGAGGACGTGACTCTCTGCGTCAGCAATGCCGAGGCGTTGGGCGATCGCGCTCGCGGTGAGTTGATGATCCCCGGTAATCATGATCGTGCGAATGCCCGCCTCTTTACAGCGTTGCACCGCTTCGGCCACTTCGGGGCGGGGTGCATCGAGCATCCCCACCAAACCCAGCCACACCATCCCCTGTTCCACAGCTTCGCCGTCCTTGGGGAGATGATCGAGAAAACGATAGCCAAACCCCAAGACCCGCAGGCCTTGGCTGGCCATGTCGTCATTCATGCGGCGCACTTCGTCCCGCTCTTTGGCGGTGATCCGGTGGGCATGGTCGCCAAATTGATAGTAGTCGCAGCAGTTGAGGATCAGTTCGGGGGAGCCTTTGCAGAAGAGGGTATAGGCATCGGTTTTTTTGCGATCGCAACAGATCACGCTCATCCGTTTCCGCTCCGAAGAAAACGGGATTTCATCCACTCGCTCAAACACCTCATCCAGTTGGGATTGGAACAGTTCCGCCTTACCTGCCAAGGTGAGCAACGCCCCCTCGGTGGGGTCGCCCAAAATGCCCCAATTGCCCGCTTCATCCTGTTGCAACAGGGCATCATTACAGAGCACCCCCGCCACCAACACCCCCTGAATTTCCGAATAGGCCTTAGTCGCCACTACCTGGGCTTCCTGGGCAAAAAACTTCCCCTCAGGGCTGTAGCCTTCCCCCGTCACCCGCAATTGATTGCCCAGGGTTTGCACCATCTGCACCACCATTTTGTTTTGGGTGAGCGTCCCGGTTTTATCCGAGCAAATGGTGTTGACGCTGCCGAGGGTTTCCACGGCGGGTAATTTCCGAATCAGGGCGTGGCGTTTCACCATCCGCTGCGTGCCGATGGCCAAGGTCACCGTAATCACCGCTGGCAGGCCTTCAGGAACCACCGCCACCGCCATACTCAAAGACACTTCTACTAGTTCTTGGAGGCGGCTAAAGTTCCCGGATTGGATCAAGCCAAAACCCACCACCAACGCCACCAATACCAGGGAACTGGTGACGAGCACATTCCCCAATTGGGTCATCCGTTTTTGCAGGGGGGTGGGTTCGTTTTCCACCCCTTGGATCAGGGTGGCGATCTTGCCGAGTTCGGTGTCCATCCCCGTGGCAATGACGATCGCTTTCCCGCGCCCCTGCACCACCTCAGTCCCCCCAAAGACCATATTGAGGCGATCGCCCAAGGGTGTATTGTCCTCTAAATTTGACACCGCCTGCTTGGTCACTGCTGTGGATTCCCCCGTCAGGGCGGCTTCACGGATTTGTAAATTACTCATCTCGATCAATTGGCCATCGGCGGCCAACTGCACCCCGGTTTCGATCAGAAAAATATCCCCCGGCACCAGTTCATGGGACTCCACATCTTGCACCTGGCCGTTGCGAATCACCCGCACAAGGGGCGAAGACATCTGCTTCAAACTGGCGAGGGCTTCTTCGGCGCGCACTTCTTGGACATAGCCCAGCAGACCGTTAAGCACCACGATCGCTAAAATTGCGATCGTATCTTTGAAGGGCAGCCCCTCACTGGTGCCATCCTGAAGCGAGAGAAAATCCAGCACCCCAGAAATAATCGCCACGGCAATCAACATCAGCAACATCACGTTACTGAACTGATCCACCAGAATATCCCAGCGACTCCGGCCGGCGGTTTCGATCAGCTCATTGCTGCCGTAATGGAGGCGACGACGTTCAATCTCTGCGGTGGTGAGACCCTTCGCAGCATCACTCTGAAAGGTCTTCAGGGTGTCAGCAACCGGGTGACTATGCCATGGCTGATGGGGATTGGGAAGCGAGGAATTGGGTGAAATCACGGGTGATTAAAGAAAAAATGAGTAGGATAGGGTCAAGCAGCGGGAGCGATGCAGGCGTGCTGGAATGAGAGTCCGTTAAACGCGCTAGAGCTGCGATCGCGCCTCCAAACACTAATTTTGCGTCGGATTCGACAACAATGATCTTACAAAAATAAACCCACCCCCTAGGGCCGTGGCGATCATCAAAATCACCGCCACCCACAACAGCCACCCACTCATGTCCGCCGCAGGCTGGCTCGAACGAGGGCGACGCATGGGCTCTGCGATCGTAGCCACCGGATCATCCAAGGCCGGATCGGGGTCAAAAAAGGGCGGAACTGCCGCATCGAGGGATGGGGCGGCGGCAGCGTCCGGTGCGAATGTTGGCTCCGGTGCGTAGGTCGGTTCGGGCGAATAGGCGGGTTCCGGCGGTGCGGCCAGGGTTTGGAAGGGTTGTAAACTCCCGGCGATTTGCTGGAGGGCCTGACCCATCATCTGGTTTTGCTGGTGGAGTTGTTGGTTTTCGCTGTGGAGGTGCTGGAGTTGGGCTTTGAGGGTTTGGAGTTCGTCGGCCAGTTGGCGATAGACCGTGATCGGCACAGCGGCTTGATAGCCGCTTTTAGAGTCTTCGGGGGGTGGGGCTGGGGGGGCAGGTTTCGGGTTGGCGAGTTTGAGGGGGCCTCCTTTTTCGGGGCGCGGTTTGGCGGCGGGCGCAGCTTGGGGCTGGGCCTGTTTTTGCTGTTCGAGTTGATATTTAAAACGCGGTTTGTTTGTCATAGCCCAGATAACCCTAGAACGTTCGGTGTGGAAGCAATGGGACGGGTGCGATCGCAATTAATTATGGCAAACCTTCACGAAGTGGATGCTTTGGGGGTCGTGAGGAGGGGGAAAAAATGACCCACCGGGCCAGTCCCCTGGCCAATGGCGAGGCCGTGGTGAAGGGCTTGGGTGACGTACTGTTTGGCGCGGCGCACACTGGTGAGGCGATCGTGACCGAGGGCGAGGTTTGCCGCGATCGCTGCCGAGAGCGTGCAGCCTGTGCCGTGGGTCTGCGTCGTTGCCACGGCCGGAACCCGCAGCCAATCCCACTCTTGCCCGTCATACCAAAGATCCACCCCGCGCAGCCCATCCGTAAAGCCACCCCCTTTCAGGAGTACCGGAATTTGACTGTCATTGTAAATTCGCTGGGCGGCCGCCTGCATCGTCTCGGAGTCGTGGATCTCCATCTGGGCCAAAATTTGGGCTTCGTACCGATTCGGGGTGATCAAAACCGCCTGGGGAAAAATCTGCTCGCGCAAGACTGCGATCGCCCCATCATCAATTAACTGCACCCCCGTCCGCGACACCATCACCGGATCAACCACCAAGTTTGCGATCGGATGCGCCCTCAATGCCGCCGCCA
>CAZCWE010000234.1:0-980 GCA_964502285.1 uncultured Spirulina sp.
CGCGATCGCACCTTCATCCATCCCCTCTACTTCGCCTACTATCCCGACCAAAACCTCGCCCTCTCCAACGGCTATCTCGTCGAAATGTCCTACGTCGAGGAACTGTCCCCCCTCGACCCCGTCGAAGTGCAGGATCTCGAATGGCGCATGGCCCTCCCTGCCGAAACCCCCCGCCAAAAAATCCGCTCCGTCGAAGCCGTCGGCCTCCCCTTTGAAGAGCGCGAACTGGATGGCCAACGCCTCGCGGTGTTTAAATTTGACACCCTCAAATCCAGCGAACGCTATATTTTTGGCTGGAAAGCCACCCTCGAAGTCTGGGGCATCAAATACCAATTTGGCCCCCAAGATGGCGAAAATGTACCCGAACTCTCCGAAGAATTCCAAACCCGGTATTTGGTAGACAACGACAATTTGGCCATGGATAAGGAGATTATCCAGCGGGCCGCCAAAGAAGCGATCGGCAACGAAACCAACCTGCTGCGGAAAATGTACAACATCCGTAACTACGTCTACGATCGCCTCTCCTACGGCATCAAACCCCACATTGATACCCCCGATGTGGCCCTAGCGCGGGGAGTCGGTTCCTGTGGGGAATATCTGGGGGTGTTGCTCGCCCTCGCCCGTCTCAACGGCATCGCCTGCCGCACCGTCGGCCGCTACAAATGCCCCGCCAAAGCCCTCGAACGGGGCCAACTCCTCGAACCCGACTTTAATCATGTGTGGATGGAGTTTTACCTACCGGGCTACGGCTGGTTGCCGATGGAATCCAACCCCGATGATGTGGTCGAAGGTGGCCCCTATCCCACCCGCTTTTTCATGGGCTTGGCTTGGTATCACGCCGAAATGGGCAAAGGGGTTCCGTTCGAGAAGCTCTATATCAACGATGTTGTCACCACGAAAGAGCAGCTTTCCATTGGTGACCTGGCCATTAACCATGTCCGATTCACCATCCTCGAAGAACTCCAACCCCCGCCCCCGCA
>CAZCWE010000234.1:1011-6996 GCA_964502285.1 uncultured Spirulina sp.
TCACTCGTAATCACCCCATACTCAATCCACCGAGGGCTGAGCTTGTCGTTTGCGCAGCGTCTCCGCAGGACATAGCCCGACTACTGTTCATGGATAGCTCAGGAGGTTGAGATCAGGAATAAAACGGTAGTCTTTCTGATTCTTGCTAAGTAGAGGAATCATTATTGTGATAGCCGTTGCTGCAATCAGCGCATCGGGAATCAGCAGGTTATGGCTTAAGCGATAGTCTTGCATCAGTTGGATCGCCTTGCTTGAGGTGGCTGCATTAAGGGGCTGGAGGGCAAACTGTTCTAAAAATTGGTTGAGAGACTGTAATTCCGTTTTGTTACGGCAGCCGACGATTAATTCCATAACGGTAATGACGGAAACACTGAGTTGATGGGTTTGGGATGCAGCTTGTAGATATGTTTGGGCGGTCGCGTCGCCATTGGCAATATCGATCAGAATATCCGTATCAATCAGGAGAGTTTGCATCTTATCAAGTCCACTGGCTGTGGCGCAGGTTGCGTAACCATTGGTGACTGTCTTGGGTTGCTTCGCGATCGCACCACATCCCCACAAAATTCTGATTTTCGAGGCATAGGGGTTTGGCTTCTGATTCTTGTGCTGATTTAAATTTCAGAAACTGCACAAATTCAGCCACCAGCTTTTGAGAATCCGGAGGCAGTTGGAGGATTTCGGCGCTGAGGGTGTCGATTTCAATCATGGTGCGCTATTTGTAATCGTGGGTGACATTCTGACATTCTGACAAAATCCGTAGGGGAAGCCCGGCCGCTGAGTCATCCCTGAAATTGCTTCAGCCTTAGGCCCATCCCCGCAGGCGATACACTAGAATCCCGATGTATTCTTTGATCGCTTCGGTGGTGGAGGCGAGGCGGCCCGTTTCCGGAACGAGATCGAGCAGGTTGCCCACGAGGGTGCGTTGTGTGCCGGTGACACTGCCGTCGGTGATGTAAAAGTCCGTGGGGGCGGGAATCACCTCAAACCCCAGTTTTTCAAAGATAGCCACCGAACGCGGCATGTGGAAGGCGGAGGTGACAAGGAGAATCCGATTCAGTCCTTTTTCGTCGAGGATGGTTTTGGTGTAGAGGGCGTTTTGGTAGGTGTTGAGGGAGCGGGGTTCTTCGATAATCGCGCTTTGGGGTACGTCCAAGCGATCGAGAAGCATGGCCATATCTTCGGATTCGGGGGGTTCTTCGCCGTGCCAACCGATGCGGCCGCCGCTGGCGATGATCAGAGGGGCGCGATCGTCGTGGTAGAGGGTGGCGGCGTAGAGGATGCGATCGCCCCGTTCGGTGACTTCCAAGGTTCGGCGGGGGGCTTCTTGGAACTTCAATGCACCGCCTAAAATCACGATCGCTTCGGCTTTGGGGAGCCGCCCTGTGGGGACGTATTGCCATTCAAGGGACTTGAGTAGGGCGGTATTAACCCCCGGATTAGTGGCGATGACGAGAATGCCGAGGGCCAGCACAATCGGGAGTGCTGTCCAGCGCGATCGCCACCAGGCCAGCCCCAAGGACACCACCATCAGCACACAGGCAAGACCCAAGGGATAGACAAAAACCGGGAGTAACTTTGAGAGAAAGAGAAACATCAGCGTCCGATCAACAGAAATTACTCCAAGATAGTACGGTTTGCGAGGTGGGCTTCGATCGTGGGGCGATCGCGCCAGGCTTCCCGGAGGTCTCCTTGACGGTAGCGGGCCAATTGATCGCCGCGATGGGGGGAATCGGCTTGGGTTGCATTGCCGTAGGGGTTCAACACCAATGCCCGCACCGGATCGCTAAACTCCACCGCTGCAATAAAACTATCCCCCCCCACAACCCGCCACGGGTCGCCCGGTTGCGCTCCCGGCACACTATCAATGGCCGCAAAACTCCCCAAGGCTCCCGCCGCTCCTTGCCCCGGTTCCACCACCGCCCCAACCCGAAACTGCATAAACTCGCCCCAGGGCAGATCCAGCCGTCCCCAATCCCGTTGCATTTGTTGCGCCACATCCCGGAGGGTGGCCACCGCTGCGGCGGGGTCGGCCAAGCCGGCCGGGGTGGTTAAGGGTTGGGCGGCATCGCGGCCCACCATTGGGCAAAGAGGGCCATGCCGCGACTGTCAGCGTTGGCGTGATGATCCCAGGCCTTAAGGATCGTGACAGCGGTTTGGAGAAGGGGATCGGGGTCGGTTTGGGCGGCGGCGATCAGGTCATCTACGAGGCGATCGCCCAATTCAATGCGAGTGGAAAATTTAGCCTGGGCGAGTTCCTCCAGACTCCAGCGGTCTTGGGATTGGATTAGGTGGAGCGATCGCTGTGTTCGCAACAGATTAAACGCCCCGGTTAGATCCGGCGGGGCGAGGTAGGCGGGGAAATTTTCCGGGCCTAGGGTGGCGGGGATCGTCGTTGTCCAAGGGGGATCGTTCGTGTTTTGGAGCCAACCATTGGCGGGGTTAGCCACCTGGGGCAGGTCGGTGTAGGGGTGATAGTCCGTCCAGAGGGTGGCGGCGGTGTCGCCCGGTTGCGGGCGTTGGTGGTCGTACCAATCTCCCCCTGGGCGCAGGGGAACCAGCCCGTTAAAAATATAGAAAATCTCGCCGTTGCGATCCGCTGTCAGAAAATTAAACATGGGCAGTTGCTGCTGGGCGAGGGCGGTTTCAAATTCGGGGCGATCGCGGGCCGTCCCCATGGCCCACAGTTGATCGAGGATCTGCGCCCGGTCTAACCCCACCACCCGTAACGCGGTGGCACTGGTTGCATCCTTGCGAATAATCGGGCCATGGCGCGATCGCTCCACGGTAAGCGGTTCGTCGCGCAGCGTCCCATCGGCCTGTTTCACCTTGAGGAGAATATCTTCACGCTCCAACGGTTGCACCGTCTCATCCCACCGATAGCCCCCCTCCACAAGGTCAAGATCATAATCCGTCCAGCCCTTATGGGTGTTCACCGTCGCCGTCCAGCCGAGATGATCATTAAACCCCACCGCCAGCATCGGCAGCCCCACCAATGCCGCCCCGTAGAGGTTCAAATCCGGGAGGTGTAGATCGGCTTCGTACCAGAGAAACAGACCGCCCCAGGGCAGATGCGTATTGGACAACAGCAGACTATGGCCCGATTCGGAGCGGGAGGGTGCGATCGCCCAGCCATTTGACCCCGCCACCGATGCCCCCACCACAAAATGAAAGTGAATAGCGCGGTTAAGGTGAGCCAGCACATCCGTCACCGTCACCGGCAGCACCGGGCGATATTGGGGCGAAATCGCATCCGGGTGTTCCGTGGCGTAGGTATTCAGCCCAGCGACGAAGGCGGTGAGATAGTCGCGCATTGCTGGGGTTTGGGCAGCGTCCCAAGCTTGGGCGCGGGCGGGGATGCCCATGGTATGGGTGAGGCGATCGGAGGCGAGATAGTCTGCGCCCCAATATTCGGCCCCGCGGCCCCGCGCTTGGCCGTAGAGTCGCAAAATCAGATCACCGTGGCTCTGCATTTGGGCATAGCCGAAGCCGTGGCCGAGTTCTGTGCGGGTTTGACTGTAGATATGCGGCACACCCCAGGTGTCCCACAAAATTTCTGTGGCGGCGGTGCTAAAAACAGGAGCATTCATGCGTAACCCAAAACTAATGATTAAACCGCCGAGGAACAACAGTCCGAGCAGATTTATTCGCAAACGAGACAGCATCGTTAAATAACTCAACACTATAAAAATACACAGGATACACCGCTAAAAAAGAGGTGTATCCTGTGCATCGGGGGCGATCGCTAGGAGGATCACCGTTCATCATTAACCATGCTCCGAAGGGGAGCACTGGTGCATTTGTTTAGGTACGGGGTCGAGCCATATTGACTTTCAACTCGCGTCCCATCCACTCTGCACCGTCAAGCTCAGCAATTGCTTTGGCTTCTTCTGATTCGTTCTGCATTTCAACGAAGGCAAACCCTCGTAGCCGGCCGGTTTCCCGATCCGTGGGAACATGCACACGTTTCACTGTGCCATAGTCGCTAAAAACTTCGGTAATAGTCTCCTTCGTTGCTTCGTAGGAAAGATTACCAACATAAATGGACATTGAGGAACTATCTCCTAGATCGTGGTGGATGTGGAGAGCCAAGATTTCGGAGCGACGCTGAATCAAAAGCCGAGGGAAAACCTGTCAAATTGAAAGCAAGCTTATAGTTGCCGATTCTCTTACACTCACTTGCCCATTGTAGCACCGCTTTTTCGGGGCGATCGCCCCTGCTCATAATTCCGCAATTATCCATGAAATGGCTGAGAACAGGGGGATTTTGGCGGGTTGTTGCGATCGCCTTAGGCTATTTCATCCCCATCCACCCATTCATCATCAGATGAACCATAACCCACATAATGGACAAAATATTCATCGTCGCGGGCTTGGCGAATCACAGCGGTGTACCATTCTTCTTCCTCGTCGTCCCACACTTTCACCGTTTGACCGATGCCATAGCCGTTATCATCAAGCGGGCCGACGGGGCGCGATCGCACCTCATCCCCATCCACCCATTCATCTTCGTCCTCGTCGTAGCCAAGATAATGGACTTTATACTGCGTCACATTTTTCTTGAGGCGTTCTTTAATGATCTTCGCCTCGAACCATTCTTCCTCGTCCTCATCCCACACCTCCACCGCTTGACCGACTCGGTAATCCCCCGCTGGGGCTGCTGATTCGGGGGACTGCATGGCGGCGATCGCTTCCTCCGGCTCGGCTTTGATCTGCGCATGAGCCGCGAGAATCACCGCCCGCGCCACGGTTTGAACGCCTGTATGTTCGTAATAGTTGGTGGTTTGATCCAACAAGGCCGCAATCACATCCAATTTGCCATCCGCCATCTGGATAAAATTGCCTAAACTCTGGGCGATGCCTGCGGGTGTAATCCCCGTTTTCGCCACAAACCCCGCCATCCACCCTTCCACCGCCGTAAAACTCTGGCTCAGAAACCCCACCTTATCCTGAGGGTTATTACCGGGGAGGTATTGATTCACCGCTAAAAACACCGGATTTTGGGTGAAGCTGCTGGTATCAACCCCTTGGATTACCTGATGGATCTTGGTGAGAAAGTCCGTCCCTAAGGGCAAGAGGGCATCAATGCAAACCAACGCTTTCATCCGCATTAAGGCCGCATCTTGATAGTTCTCGCCCAAGGATTGGGCAAATTGTGCCGGGTTCGGTTGCAGGCCGTTCAGTTGGCAGTAGGCAATCAGTTCGATCGCTACTTTGAGGAGGAGATCGATGCTTTGAACGGTGTCGGGTTTGGGGGTGATCGTGTTGAGGAAACCGAGAAAGCTGATTTTTTCGCCGACCTTGTTGGCGAGGGCAGCGGCGGCGAGGGCTCCGTCTGCTTTGTCGATGGTTTTGTAGAGGGTGAGGGTGCGTTGATAGGGCTGCTCAGGATCACGAAAGAGGCGTTGAGCGCGATCGCGAATCCGGGCCAGGGTGCGGGGATCGTGTTCGCCTGTGACCGTGGCGATCATCGCCTCAAAATCCGTCTCGTTTTGCCATTGGCCGGGGGTGATGAAATCGATCGCCTTGAGGACTTTAACGGTAATGTTATCGGCGGGTAAGGTCTCGACCCAGTGAATAATGCTGTCAGCCATGGAATTTCCCCTCGATTGCTGTGGATGATAGTTTGGTGGTTCTCTAACAATCTGCGAAATATCCGTGTTTTGCGCCTCTCACGTTGTAAATCGTTATTGTTTTGTTAGGAAACTTTATAAGAGGAGTCAGACGCTACAATGCTCGCGTTTCATCCGGTTTGCACCGAGGCTGATTGCGCCACGATCGCTACCCTTGCCGATCGCATTTGGCGACAGCATTACACCGCCATCATCGGCACGGCTCAGGTGGACTATATGCTCGATCGGTTCCAATCGGCGACGGCGATCGCCACCCAGATCCAAGCTGGCTATTTCTATCGCCTCGTGATGGCAGCGGCGGGCGCGGTGGGGTATTTTGCCGTTCAACCCCAAGGCACATCGTTGTTTTTAAGTA
>CAZCWE010000235.1:0-6962 GCA_964502285.1 uncultured Spirulina sp.
GGATGATGAAACTGGCCCGCCTGGTCTTGGAGGGTGAGCCGGTTTGCTTCGCATTGGGCGAGGGTTTGGCTGGTGTTGATGGTTTGGGTGAGGGTTTGGAGGCGATCGCAATCCTGATGCCGTTTTTGGATGGTGGTTTGGAGGGCTTGGTATTGGGGAAACACGGCCGAATTCCGAAAGGCCAACTCCAGCGACTGCACCCCTGCCTGAAGCGTCCGAATGTCCGCCAGGGTTTGAGCCTGGGACAGGCGATCGCGCCACTGATCGAGGGTGGCGGTCAGGGTGGCGATGCGCTTTTGGGCGGTTTGAATGTGGCCGTTGATCGTCCCGTGGTGGGGTTCGGGGTGTTGGAGTTGGTCGCGCAGGGTTTCGAGGTGGGCGATCGCAGTCTCGCAGTCGTGACAGGAGGCCGTCGGGCTGAGGTTCCAGGTTTGTAACTGGTGGATCAGGGGGGCATCGGGGTCAGGGGCGACGACGGGGGGCGGTTCGGGGTCGGCGGCCAAGATGTGGGCTTGAAGGCGATCGCGCAGGGGGACGAGTTGGGCTTGGCTGTCGGGGTCGGTGTAGCGGTTGGCGTGGGTGCTGAGGGTGTTGCTGAGGGCGAAGGCGGCGGCTGGACTGAGGTGCTCGATGTCTTGCTGTTGCCAGGCGGTGAGTTGCTCCGTTAAGGCGGTTTGATGGGCCTGGATTGCGGCGATCGCTTCTGCATACTGCGCCTCCCGTTTCAATGCCGGGATCTCCTGGGCAAGCTGCTCGATATACAGCAGACAATCGGCGTAATCGCTTTGGGTCGCGTTGTCGCTGAGGGCGCGGTGGCGTTGGTCTACGGTATCGATGGCCTGCTGGAGTTTGTTGCCTTCGGTGATCTCATTGAGGCGTTTTTTTGTCTCCTGCTGAATCTCGGTCAGATACTCACCCCACCGTCCCCCATGGACTTGAGCGATCTGCTGCTGATAGTCCTCTAAATTACCCAGATGGTCGTGACAGTCGGCGACGGTGGTGAGGGTCGCGACGATCGCCCGCTGCTCATCGATAAACGCGCTGAGGATCTCCCGCAGCCGTTGCCGCGCTCCTTTGCTGCGATCGCGATCGGCCTCCGTGGGGCAGACGGTGACGAATTCCTGCTCGACGGGTTTGAGGGCGGTTTCAAACTGCACCATCAGGGGAATCACCGTTTTGAGGTCGGGCTGATCTGGCAGGGCTTCGGTGTCGTCGATGGCGGTGAGGGGGGCTTGGAGGGTGGCGATCGCTCGTTCTAGATCTTTCAGTTGGGCTTGGAGGTCAGCGATCGGGGCGGTGTCGTCGGGGTTTTCGAGATAGGTTTTCAGGGTGGGAATCCAGCGATCGCGGGCCTCGCCATAGTCCACCGTCGCGGGCAATTGCGGCACAGGCTGCACCTGCCGACGCACCAACACCGGCCGCACTTTGTTTTTCTTACCTTGGGGTAGTATCCACTTTTCAATCAATTCCTTAGGCTTATCAAACACAGAGGTTTTGCCCCATGCTCGAATCGGTTCCGTTTGAGTCCAAACCTGTTGTTTACCCTTCGGAATACCAAAACTTCCCCGCAACACCACTTCAGCGTGGTGAAATGCCAGCCAAGCACTCAACAAAACAGCAAAGGTGTTTTCGTTATAGCCATAGGGAGGTTGTCGCAACGTTTGCCAAAGTTGATCCAGATAAATTAACGTTTCTTTTTTAGACTTCACTGCTGTTAGGTCTGAAATATAATCCCAAGCCACCTTGATCGTGGGATTTTTTGGTTCATTAATGAGATAAGTTTCTGATGTTTTAGTGAGCAGTCCCCAATCACTCACTAGCACCGGATCAAGAACATTTTTTTGGGGTTTTTCAATCGTTATAAAGTCATTGTTTAACAAACGTTTGCAAATATTGCCGATCGTCGTGCTGCTATTACTTTTTTTGACTGCCATCTTATCCACATTTGCCACACTCGGAACAAAAGGATATAGCTCGTTAAACAATGCCGATAGCACCCGATTAAGATTTTTACGATCGCTCTCCGGAATCTTATAATCTGCATGGCAATGATAGGTACAGTTTTGAAATAGGCTTTTGAGCATGCGATCACGCTGCTCCTCTAGCTCCTTAATCCCCTCATTTTTAGCCGCGCCCCACTCCTGTATCTTCTCCTGACGCGCTATTTCAAGCCAAAATAACACCTGCGCTAACTCATCAGCGGGCTGTTGACTCACACACACCACTAATCGTCGTTGAATCGCATTTAAATCATTCACATCTTTCGGTGTTAAACGCTGATTAATTTCTGTCTGTAAGCGTGTCAAAACTTCGGAACTATCAGCAATCACATAAATTACTTGAGCTATCTCTTTCTCTAGAGTATTCGTACTGCTGAGAAGTTGACGAAAATCTCGATCGGTCTGCACGACTTGGGGGATTTGCCAATCATTTTTAGCTAATTTATGGTCTGTAATAAATGCATTCGGACTTGCTAGTTCACCACCTAACACTTCAATGCCATCCGCCATCATCAAATAATCTCTAACTCGATCTATTCCGGCTCTCCGAGTACCGACTTTTTCTTTAACTCGTTCAAGAAAATCAATGATACCCAAGCCACCTTCATAGAAGCGATAGGTATGGTCAGACTCAGAATATCGAATGACTTTATGGTTTTGGGTTAGCTGCTTGGTGAGGGTTTTTACTTTTGTTTCTGGATAGCCAGTGAGATGAGATAATAAAACTTCGTGCGGCTCTAATGCTAATTTTTGGAGTAACTGGCGAGTATTCTGTGTCATGCTCGACGCAATATTATACAGCAATATTCCTTGTAAAATAATCTTTTCCTCTGGAGTAATAGAGGCAGAAATTTGATCAAGGGTTTTTTGATAATTAGAATATTTATGTTGATGTACTGCCTCAAAATTCTTGGCAAAGAACTTCATTAACGCGACGGGATAGATCAAGTTGAGGCGGCCGTCTTTGGTGACGGGTTCTTGGTTGATGAAGTCTTTGGCTTCGCTGTGGGCGAATTGGATCGCGGTGCGGCCTTGGGCGAAGTCGAGGTTACAGAGGAGATAGGTGGTGAGGGGATGGAGGGGGAAACAGCCGATGGTGAGGTGTTTGTAGAGGTCTTCGGGTTTCCAGTTGCGGCTTTCGTAATAGTTGGCGGTGCGATCGCGGTACACTTCCACGTTTAACGCCGTCAGGGTATTGTTGTGGGTTTTGTGAAATTCTGCCCAGGCGGCGGTTTCTTCTTTTTGGTTGAAGAGTCCTTTGATGACGAGTTCTAAACTGGCGATGGGTTCGTAGGTGCTGTCTTTGAGTTCGAGGCGGGTGGCGAGGCGTTGATAACTGTCGATTTCTTGTTTGGGGGTGTAGCTGTTGAGGCTTTTTTGGGTGAGGCAGAGGAGGGCGATTTTGCCTTTATTGTTTTCGCAAACGTTGGTGATATTTTGGAGGGTCATGCCGCCGGCGTTGACCGGATCGGCTGACCATGTTTGCAGATAATTGTAGAGTTCATCAAAGAGAATGACCACGCCTTGAAAGGGAGAATCTGGCTCATGACAGAGGCGATCAATGACATCTTTGAGGATGATTTCCACATCCACATCGGTTTCAAAATCGGGTTTGAAGCCGACGAGGTGCTGACCGAGGGCGATCGCAGTGGAAATAACCTCATAATTATGGTTTTCGAGTTGGTCTTGGAGTTCGGCGAGTTCGGTGTTGTGGGTGGCGAGCCAGGTTTGGGCGATCGCTTCTTGGTCGGGGGTGAGTTTGTTGAGGAAGTCGAGGGGCGTTTTACAGAGTTGTTGCGCGATCGCATCCTTCACCCCTTCGCGGTCTAGCACTTCAGTGAGGGCTTGGAGCAGTTGTTTTTTGAGGTTGATCGTTCGCTCCCCACTGAGGCAGATCACCAGATGTCGCCCCCGTTGTTTGAGGCTGCGCAGGGCGGTGAGGATGGGCGCGTCGGCGTGGGTGGCGCGTTCGATTTGGTGGAGAATGCCTTGGATTTCGGGGCTGTCGGCGGGTTTGCTGAAGAAGTTGGCGACGGTGAGGGCGAAGTGGGATTTGCCTTTGCCGTAGTCTTGGATTAACAGGTGAATGTTTGGCTCTGAGCGGCTATGGAAACTGCGGCGCAGGGCGTCAAGGATGCCGAGGGTGGTGTTTTTTTGTTTTTTGGGGTCGCGGTCATAATTGAACACGAACCCTTCGCAGAGTTGCCGATTTTGTTCGGGGTCGGCCATCATGCCAAAGTTAACGGCGTTGGCGATTAATCCGGCTTCGTTGATCTCAACAAGTTGATGTAATTCCATAGGAACCTGACACAGGACGTAAGGACAATTAAACGGAACGTTGTTGCCACTGGGGCCATTGGGGTGGCACGAGGGCGGCGGGGAGAATAATCCAGAGGGGGCGGGGCAGTTGGCGCAGGTTTTGCAGGTGTTGCCAAAAGATGGAAAGGGGGCTGCTGGGTTCGCTGTTGAGATAGGTGATGAAACAGTCGAATTGTTCGAGCAAAATGAGGGGGTGATCGGTGGTGGCGCAGAGGGTTTTGAGGGTGTTGATTTCGCGATCGATGTGGTGGTGAAGGTTGAGAAAGGCGCGATCGCTGGGTATCCGGCTGAGGAGGTGGGCGCGGTAGTTGATGCGGTGGGCGGCTTCTTGGTGGGCGAGTTCTGTGAGTTGGGTATCGGTGGGGTTATCCCATCGCAAAATGTAGGAGCGATCGCAATATTTCGGGTTCCGTAGGGTGACGTTTCGGAGGTCTAACATAGGGGGACGGCCTAAGTTTAAATGGGTCATGGTTTGTGTTTACGCTAGCACAGTTTGAAGGCTCTCAAAGTTTGAATTAAGTGGGATATTTTGGTTTTAGATCATTTGTTTTGATGAGTGGTTTTTTGGGGGGTTTTTGATTCGTATTTTTACGGAGGGGATGGTTTATGAATAGGCTTGGGCGAGGAGGTGGAGGGGATCTGACCAGCGGCGCACGATTTGGTTGGGGGGGACGGTGCGCCGTTGTTCAACGATGCCGAGGGTTTCGAGGTGGTTGAGGTGGGTTTGGAGGGTGTCGGGGTCGATGCGGAACAGGTCGCAGAGTCCGTAGGGTTGGGTGAGGATTTTTTCGGTGAGGAGGGAGGTTTGGTCGGGAAAGTCGCGCTGCCACAGTTGGCTGAGGGCGTAGCCGATCAGGGGGGCGGGGGGCAGGTTGGGGGGGTTGGCGTGATATTCGTCTTTGTTGTGTTTGGTGAGGATTTGGGGTTGGGCGATCGCTTCGGTTTCGGTGTAGGTGCGGAGGAGAATACGGAGGTTTTTGAGGACGGGGTTACGGTTGGGTTCGTCGAAGGTTTGTAGGCATTGGTCGGTGAGGCTGTCGAGGGTGAAGTGCGATCGCGTTTTGAGAAAGTCAAAAATAAAGTATGTCCAACCGCCCCACTGGTCGGGGGTGAGGGGCGGGGGGGTGATGCCGTGGTCGCCAAAGCTAAGGTGAAGGTGCATGAACCATTCGGTGCTGAGGTGTTCGAGGTAGGGATCATTTTCAATGATGATTTTTCCGGCCGGGGTTAGGTGTTTTTTATCCACCAACCCGCACCGCATCGCCCAGCTTTTGATCCGTAAAACTTTTTCATTTCCTAGCCCTGTTCGCGCTTCAAGATCAGCTCTTTTGAGTGCTAAACCCTCTGGCTCTTGGGCTGCACTAAGCATTTTTAAGAGGTCTTCTTTTTTGAGAACGAAAGTACCGTGAAAGCTGAGTTGTAATTTAGACATTATCAAAATCCTCTAAGTTCAAAACGTAGTTATAGATCGGCATCTGTCGAGAAACAGAAACCCCAAAATTCTTTTGAAGCATGAGATCAACAATAGATTCACCATCAAAAAGCATGATCGGACGCGCTCCCGGAATGGTTGCGGCTTCTTTCGCTGTTTTGCTAAACCGTGACGTTGTAAAGAATATGCCTTGACTTAAGCCATTCTCATCGAGCGATCCGCGAAATTCTCTTAATTGAATGGGAGTGATTAGGCTTTTATCGTACCGCTTACATTGAAACCCAAATTTCATCGCCCCCATCCCCATTTCTAGCTCACCATAGCCATCAATACCGCCATCGCCGCTCTTACTGGTGACAATAACATTATGAAAACCATATTTCTCAAGCAAAACCTTACCAAATCTTTCAAACCCGTATGGATTAAGCTGTTTTAACTCATTAAGCACCTTTAGCTTAAATGCTCGGATGTATTCCCCATAAACATCCTCAAGGCTGGCGAGTTCTAAATCAAGAGAGGTTTCAGTTTCATGCACCTCTGGCACTTCAATGATGTTAAGTTGATCAAGTTCGTTTTCTTCTTCTGAGCTTTCAACTAACTCAAAAACTCCCTTGTCAGGCTTCTTGAATAGTTTATTTTTAGAGCTTCTGCCTTTAGAAGCGTGATCATGATTCCAAAGCACCCAGCGCACCATTTTTAACGGGTTATCTGTATTGAACTCATATAGGCTTTTTTCTAGAATCTCATCACATATTTCCTGTGCAGACATTGGGCGATCGCTTTGCTGCATCACCTCTAAAACTGCATCAAGAATAGTTTTGTATTGAGTCATGAGATCTTACAAGTTACAAATCAGACAAGGTAACGTATCATCTTCATCGTCCAAAACTGAAGCTAGGGCATCGGCTAGCGGTTGATTGGGTTTTGCTTTTTGCTCCCGTGCCATTTTTTTCTCATGATTGGCAATGATTTCATCTTTTCGAGCAATCAATTCTAAAAGCGTCTCGCCCTGGGCCCAAGTATATTGCCGCCCATCCTCATGGCTTTGCTCATAGGCGACCGCCTCAGCGAATAGATTTGGATGTTCTTCGGCAAGCTTCACCCATTCGTATTTACGCTGAAAGAAGCAGAACGAACATCCCGAACGCGATCGCCAGCGGTAATAATCCGGCAACCCTAAGCCGCTATCTTCCAAAATTCTGTTGATATCT
>CAZCWE010000236.1:0-6958 GCA_964502285.1 uncultured Spirulina sp.
CTAAGCCGTCATTCAGCATGAAAACTGATGTATTAAATACCCTGACCAATGAAGAGCTGCTTCATCAAGTTCAACTGTTGCAGCAAGAATTGTTGGATCGGGGGATCGATTCAAGTTCCCAGGGTGACTGCCTTTCCTCTGCCCAATGTGTCTATATTGCTGAACTAGAGCAAGAGCTCACTGCCAAAAATCGGCAATTGATCAGTTACATCAATCAGGTGGAAACCCTAACCGCAGCGGTAGCAGCGGTGGAAATGCGCCAGTTCACCAGTCAGCGGCTGCAAACCATGATGGAGCGGACGGATGAGTTGGGTGAGTTAGCCCGCTGTTTCCAACAGATGATTAGTAATTTGCAATCCCGTGAGCAGCAGTTGGCGGAGGCAAAAGAACAACTCGAAGCGGTGCTCAATGCAGTGCCGGGGACGATCGCTTGGATTAGTGCCACGGGCCACTATATCGGGGTGAATCGGCATTTGGCGGAGATTGTCAATTTGCACCCGGAGGATTTTGAGGGCCAGGAGTTAGGGTTTCTCAATAGTTCGTCGGATTTTACACAGTTTATTAATTCATTTTTAGAAAGTACGGCGACCTCGTTAACGACGGAAATGCCGATTCCGGTGCGGGGGGAAAAGTGTCATTATCTGCTGGTGGCGCAGAAATATCACAACAACAAAGCGATGGTGTTGGTGGGGATTGATATTACGGAGAAACAGCAGTATTTTGACCATTTAGAGCAACGGGTGGCGGAACGGACGGCGGAATTAGCGATCGCCAAAGACCGCGCCGAAGTGGCCAATCAGGCCAAAAGCACCTTCATTGCGAATATGAGCCATGAGTTGCGATCGCCCCTGAATGCGATTCTGGGGTTTGCCCAGTTGATGATGCGATCGCCCTACCTTGACCCGGAACAGCGGGAAAATGTCACGATCATCAACCGCAGCGGCGAACACCTCCTCAACCTGATTAACCACGTCCTCGATCTGTCTAAAATCGAAGCGGGGAAAACCGCCCTCCTCCCCAAAAACTTTGACCTGTACTGTCTCCTCGAAGATGTGGAGGATATGTTTTATCTCCGTGCTGAAGATAAAGGCCTGCGGCTGAGGTGCGATCGCGCCCCCACCGTGCCCCGCTACATCAGCACCGACGAAGTCAAACTCCGCCAAGTCCTGATCAACCTGCTCAACAACGCGATCAAATTCACCCACCAAGGCGAAGTCTTGATCCACGTCGATGCCCAGACCCAGGACAGCGATCAATACTGGATCACCTTTGCCGTCACCGACACCGGCCCCGGCATCGCCCCCGAAGAACTGGATCAACTCTTTGAAGCCTTCGGCCAAACCCAAGTCGGGCGCGACTCCCAAGAAGGCACGGGCCTCGGCCTCCCAATTAGCCAAAAATTCGTCCAACTGATGCAAGGCGAAATCCACGTCAACAGCCAACTGGGCCAAGGCAGTTGTTTCTCCTTCACCATTCCGGTGCAAAGCGTCCCCGCCACGCAGGTGAGTTCACGCCCCACCAAGTCCCGCGTCATTGCCCTCGAACCCCATCAGCCCGCCTACCGCATCCTCGTCGTCGATGACAAAGCCAGTAATCGGCTGCTGCTTGTGAAGCTGTTGGAATCCCTCGGATTTCAAGTCAAAGAAGCGATGAACGGTCGAGAAGCGATCGCCCTTTGGGATGAATGGGAACCCCACCTGATTTGGATGGACATGCGAATGCCGATTATGGACGGCTACGAAGCCACGAAATACATTAAACGGACAGTCAAAGGCAACGCCACCGCCGTCATTGCCCTCACCGCCAGCGTCCTCGAAGAAGAAAAAGCCGTCGTCCTCTCGGCCGGATGCGATGACTTCGTCCGCAAGCCCTTCCTAGAGGACACAATTTTTGAAACTATGGCGAAACACTTAGGGGTACGGTATCGCTATGAAAACTACACCGTCAACGCTCCAGCCACCTCCACCGCCAATCTTAACCCCACCGAACTCCAAGCCCAGCCCTTGGACTGGCAGCAACACCTCTATCAAGCGGCGATGGATTGTGATGATGACCGTCTCAAAGAACTGATCGCCGAACTTCCGAGCGATTATTCCCGCCTCCGTGATATTCTGACGACCTTGGTGAATCAATACAGTATGGATGAGATCCTAGAGGCTGTGCATCCCGATGCGATCGATCCTCAGCCCTGATGCGCTCGGCCGTGCATGGGGTCAACTTCTCGACATTGAATCTGGCCCAGTTGAGGGTGGGATGAACAGCTTCAGCTTCGTGTGTCGGCGATCGCAACCTTGAATTGCGTAGACTATCATAATTGAGACTCTTTGATGGCATCAATTCTCGATATCTGTGCTGCACTATGTTGCCTGAAGACTGAATAGTCCCTCATCCTATCCCCTCGTTCATCTATGTTGATGGTCAATAACACCGCTAGCAATATCTTAATCGTGGATGATCTTCCCGAAAATCTGCGGGTGCTCTCCCAAATGTTGGAAAATCAAGGCTATAAAGTGCGCAAAGCCATTAATGGTAAAACTGCACTACGAGCCGCCTCATCTACCCCTCCGGATCTAATTCTTTTGGATATTCAAATGCCAGAAATGAATGGCTATGAGGTCTGTGAGGCGTTGAAAGAAAACATTGTCACCGCAGAGATTCCGATTATTTTTATCAGTGCGCTGGATGAAGTTTTTGATAAGGTGCGAGCTTTTTCGGTCGGCGGAATTGATTACATTACTAAGCCCTTCCAAATTGAAGAAGTTTTAGCCCGGATTGAAACTCAGTTAACCATTCAAAAGCAACGGAAACAACTCCAATCGGAAATCCAACAACGGCAAGAAGCAGAGGAGGTGCTGTACCAATCACGGGCGATCTTAGCCAGTGTGCTCAATTCATCGCGGGATGGGATTGCGGCGATGCAGGCGGTACGGGATAACCTATCGGGGGAGATTCGGGATTTTCGCTGTTTGGTGGTGAATCCGGTGATTGCCCAATTGCTCGGCCACCGCAAGGAAGAATTAACCGGCAAAACAGTCTTAAAACAATTTCTGGCTCGGTTCCAACCGGAACTATTTCACGAATTTGTCGCGGTGGTGGAAACAGCAGCCCCGTTGGAGCAGGATTTTAATTATCCGGTGGATGATCGTGTGTTCTGGTACAACGTCACAGCGGTGAAGTTGGGGGACGGGTTTTCGGTGACGATTCGAGATATCACCCAACAAAAGCAGATGATCCTATCGCTACAGGATCAAAATCAAGAACTAGCCGAATTGTCTACGATTGACGGGTTAACGCAGGTGGCAAATCGTCGCTATGGGGATATTTATCTCCATCAACAATGGCAGCATCTCATTGAACATCAGCGATCGCTCGCTCTGATTTTGTGCGATGTGGATTGTTTCAAACAATATAACGACACCTACGGTCACCAGGCCGGGGATGCCTGTCTGATTAAAATTGCCCAAACGATTAAAACGTTTTTACGTCGCTCGGAAGAGTTGGTGTCTCGGTATGGCGGCGAAGAGTTTTTAATCGTGTTGCCCAATGCTGATGTGACCTGGGGGATGCAGGTGGCGGAATTAATCCGCACCTCGGTGCTGGAGCTTGCCTTGGAACATCAAGCCTCGGTGGTGGATTCAGTGGTGACAGTGAGTTTGGGGACGGCGGCAATGATTCCTAGTCCAAGCACAACCATGGAGCAACTGATCGCAGCGGCCGATCGCGCCCTCTACGAAGCCAAGCAATCGGGGCGCAACTGTACGGTGATCGACCAAGTGACCCTAGAGGCCCTCAATACTTTGACGCTTGATCCGCGCGGTGAGGAAGAGGAGTGAGGTCTAAGCGTCGGGGAATGCGATCGCTAAAGTATTAGCCAGCTTATCGGCAATGCCCGCGATCCAGCGTTCGTCCTGCTGGGTGTAGCTGCGGGGGGCATTGGCTCCGAGGATGAGCGCACCTTGAGACCCCAGCGGTTGGCAGATTAAGCCTTGGGTATTGGCGGGGAGATAGTCAAATTCAATGCGGCCCGGGTAAAGCTTGAGGGCAACCAGATAGATCGGTTTTTCCTGCTCCATCACCCGTTTGAGAATCGTTTTCGGGGTGACATCGGGCTTGGGCGGCAGGATGCCTCGCCGCAGCAACACCCGCCCTTGGTAATAGATAACGAGCGATCGCGTCACCGTATTCGTCAGCAATTGATGGGAAGCCCAGGCTAATTCGATTTGGAGCGCGTCGGGTAAATCCGGGGCAAAGGCGAACACCTCATCTCCGTCGAGTTCCACCACGTCCGGGGAGCGCGGCTGCACCTGTTGCCACAGCAGCCCCACCAAAATCAGGACAGCACTCAGCAAAATTCCCAACGCATCCGATCGCGATTGGGGCGTACTAATCACCGGGGTTAAACTGCGATTGATCAAGAGAGTGAGACCCCCCAACGCGCCCGCCACCAAGGGCAATGCGCGTAGCACCCGGTTCGGGTCAGAATTGGTAGCCATACCTTACCCTGAGCTACTCCTCACCCGGTTCGAGAATGCGTTGAAACAAATAGCCCGTCCCCCGCGCCGTGAGGATCAGTTCCGGGTTGCTAGGGTCATCTTCGAGTTTGGCCCGCAGCCGGGAAATATGCACATCCACCACACGGGTATCCACATGGCGCTCCGGAGTGTAGCCCCACACTTCTTGCAGAATTTCCGATCGCGAAAACGCCTCACCGGAACGGCTGACTAATAATTCCAAGAGGCTAAACTCCATCCCTGTGAGCCGAATACGCTCATCGCCTTTGTAGACTTGGCGTTTGTTCGTGTCGATTTTAATCGAGCCGACTTGGATCACACCGGAACTGGGAATCCCTGATGTGCCATTTTTATCGACGCGGCGTAGCACCGAGCGAATCCGCGCTTCAAGCTCCTTCGGGGAGAAGGGCTTGACCACGTAGTCGTCCGCGCCCAGTTCGAGGCCGGTGATGCGATCGGCAACATCTCCTAAGGCGGTGAGCATGATGATCGGGATATCGGATTCTTTGCGCAGCTCTTGGCACACACCATAGCCATCGAGCTTTGGCATCATCACATCGAGTACGACTAAATCCGGTTCTGTAACGCGGAAGGTATTGATTGCTTCTTCGCCATCAGCGGCTGTGACCACGTCATAACCGATCATGGATAGACGAGTTTCCAAAATGCGCCGGATACTCGCTTCATCATCAACAACAAGAATTTTTTCCTTATGAGTCTCCAATGAACTCAACACTCCTTCTCTGATCTGGGACGGTTGTGGGCAATCAAGATCGCTAGCATTAGCGGTATTGTTGCGCCTGATTCTGTAACGAATTTTATACGAATCTTATCCTGTCTGGGCGAAATCTCAAGGATGAATCGGGATTTTTTGCCAATCTGTTGCATATTTTAAGATTCTTTTCAGGGTTAAGCGAGAATGATTTTGGGGAATTTCTCACTCTAATTCTCGTCGGTTCGATCGCCTTGGAGAGACAATATTCCCCATGATCACCCATTATGGGAACGCGCTACAGTAGACCCAAATCCTGCTGTTAGTGTGTGGTTATTGAATGGCTAAGGCCCGGACGGTTTATCTCTGTCGTGAATGTGGTGCGGAGCATTCCCAGTGGTTTGGAAAATGCCCCAGTTGTGGGCTGTTTGGCTCTTTAGATGAGCAGGTGCAGGCGGCGACCAGTGGGGCAAATCCGGGCCGGGGGGCGGGGCGATCGCGCTCTAGCAAAGGCCGCCCCACGCCCCGCAGCGCGAAAAAGTTTTCGGAAATTTCCGATGATGCGACGTTGCGGCTGACCTCTGGGTATCGAGAGTTTGATCGGGTCTTGGGGGGGGGAATTGTGCCGGGGTCGCTGGTGTTGATCGGCGGTGATCCGGGGATTGGGAAATCGACGCTCTTGCTGCAAACGGCGAACCAGGTGGCCCAAGGCGATCGCGTCCTCTACGTCAGCGCGGAAGAGTCAGGGCGACAGATTAAGTTACGGGCGATGCGGCTCCAGGTGGATGATCCTGACGTGGCGACGACCATTGATGAGCATCTCTACATTCTGCCGGAAACGGATCTTGACGATATTCTCCGGGAAATCGAAACCCTCCAGCCTCGGATCGCGATTATTGACAGCATCCAAACGGTGTATTTTCCCGCCCTCACCTCTGCGCCAGGGTCGGTGTCCCAGGTGCGCGAATGTACGTCGGCGTTGATGCAGGTGGCGAAACGATCGAATATTGCGATGCTGTTGGTGGGTCATGTGACCAAAGAAGGGGCGATCGCTGGCCCCCGCGTCTTGGAGCATTTGGTGGATACGGTGCTGTATTTTGAGGGCGATCGCTACGCCTCCCACCGGATTTTGCGATCGGTAAAAAATCGCTTCGGAGCCACCCACGAAATCGGCATTTTTGACATGGTGGAACAGGGGCTGCGGGAAGTCCCCAACCCCTCAGAATTGTTCCTCGGCAACCGCGAAGCCCCCACCCCCGGCACGGCCACCATCGTCGCCTGCGAAGGCACGCGCCCCATCGTCGTCGAACTCCAAGCCCTCGTCAGTCCCACCAGCTACGCCTCGCCGCGCCGCTCCACCACGGGGGTGGATTACAGCCGTTTACAACAGATCCTCGCGGTGCTGGAAAAACGGGTGGGGGTTCCCCTCTCGAAATTGGATGCCTATGTGTCGTCGGCGGGGGGCTTGGTGGTGGCGGAACCGGCGGCGGATTTGGGAATTGCGATCGCCGTCGTGGCCAGTTTCCGCGATCGCCTCGTGGATACCCACACGATCCTGATCGGCGAAGTGGGCCTCGGCGGCCAAATCCGCCCCGTCACCCAATTGGAACTGCGACTGCGAGAAGCCTGCAAACTCGGCTTCAAACGAGCAATCATCCCCGAAAACCAAGCCTACAGTGATGATCTGGGGTTAGAGGTGATTACGGTGAGCAAAGTGATTGATGCGATCGTGGCC
>CAZCWE010000237.1:0-5225 GCA_964502285.1 uncultured Spirulina sp.
CTAGGACACCTCCCTTTCACGGAGGCGACAGGGATTCGAATTCCCTTGGGGGTATAGCAAAAAAAGAGAAGTCAGCACGGCTTCTCTTTTTTTATGGATCAACCAGCGAATTTTATGGATCAACCAGTGAAGACTGAGCTTGTCGAAGTCTGAGCGACCGGGGTTCGACAAGCTCACCCCTCTAATTTGAGTTCACCCCTCTAATTTGCCGCTCACCCCTCTGTTTTGGGATCAAAAACAGCGATCGCCCTACAGGATCGTCCTAGGATCGTGCTGTAATGAACATGGCGCTGACCTTCAGTATCGAGAGACCCTCAACTATGGCATTTCCCCGTGCAAGTGGCATTTTGCTCCATCCCACCTCATTACCCGGCCCCTACGGCATTGGTGACCTTGGCCAAGCGGCTTACGATTTTGTGGATTTTCTCCTGCGCAGTGGTCAAAAACTCTGGCAAATTCTGCCCTTGGGGCCGACGGGCTATGAACATTCGCCCTACACGATGAACTACAGTGCCTTTGCGGGCAATCCCCTGATGATCAGCTTGGAGCAGTTGGCGGCGGAGGGATTAATTCAAGAAGCGATCGCCCCCTTAGACGATGTAGACCCGGAACGGGTGGATTTTGATCGCGTCATTGCCCATAAAACCCAGTATTTAGAACAAGCCTACGGCAACTTTAGCCCCACGCCAGAATTTGAGCAGTTTTGCCAAGAGCAAGCCTGGTGGTTAGAGGATTATGTGTTGTTCATTGCGATCCATGAGCAGCAGCCGGATCGGATGTGGCATCAGTGGGAGCCGGGTTTGGCGCGGCGTGAGCCGGAGGCATTGGCAGCGAAACGGGCGGAGTTGAGTGATTGCATCACCTACCATCAGTTTGTCCAGTTTAAATTTTTTGCCCAGTGGCAAGCCCTGCGCCGCTACGCCAACGATCGCGGGATTCAGATCATCGGGGATGTGTCGATCTATGTGTGCGAACACAGTGCCGATGTGTGGGCGAATCGGGAGATTTTCAAGCTCGACCCCGAAACCCTCGAACCCGCCTATCGAGCCGGTGTGCCGCCGGACTATTTCAGTGCCACGGGGCAACTGTGGGGTAATCCGGTCTACGACTGGGAAAAACTCGAAGCGACGAATTTTGATTGGTGGGTGGATCGGTTCCGGGCGACGCTGTTGTATGTGGATTTGGTGCGGATTGACCATTTCCGGGGCTTTGAGGCCTATTGGCAAGTGCCGGGCCAGGAGACGATCGCCCTCAATGGCGAATGGATTCCCGCACCGGGGGAGACCTTTTTTCAAACCTTGGGCCATCGCCTCGGCTCGTTGCCAGTGATGGCGGAAGATTTGGGGGTGATTACGCCGCCCGTGGAGGCGCTGCGCGATCGCTTCGATTTTCCAGGGATGAAGATTCTCATGTTTGCCTTTGGCGACAGCAGCGAGAACCCCTATCTACCCCACAATTATTGCCAAAACTGCGTTGTCTATCCCGGCACCCACGACAACGACACCACCCTCGGCTGGTGGGCCACCACGGGAGACACCGAACGGCACAACGTGGCGCAATATCTCGGTTATGACACCCCCGCCCAAATTACCGCGATTAATTGGGAGTTCACCACCTTAGCCCTCGCATCGGTGGCGAATCAGGCGATCTTGCCGCTGCAAGATTTGCTGGATTTGGATGGCCGGGCGCGAATGAATGATCCGAGTGTGAATGCGGGGAATTGGCGATGGCGCTATACGTCGTCGGCGCAATTAACCGAGGCATTGAGCGATCGCCTCCTCACCCTCACCCAACGCTATAACCGCTGACCCTCAAAAACGCCGTGGATATCACGATTACCCCCTTCACCGTCCATAAGCGCGTCGCCTTAACCATCAGTCGCGGCACGTCCACCCACAACACCAACCTCTGGGTGCGCATCTTCGCCGATGGTATCGAGGGCTGGGGCGAGGCCACGGCGTTTTCCGTGACGCGCCAAGGGGGACTCACGGCCACCACCATGCAGACGGAACTCGAACAGATCGCGCCCCTCCTCCGGCCGTACCATCCCCTCCAACGTCAAGCGATCGCGGCTGAAATTGCCTCGCTCTCCTCGGCGACGCGGGCGGCATTGGATACGGCGCTGCATGATTGGCTGGGGAAACGGGCGGGCCTGCCCCTGTGGCAATTGTGGGGTTTAGATCCCGATCGCACGGTGCCGACTTCGGTGACGGTGGGGATTAGTGACCCGGCCATGGCCCAAGCGCGGGTGCGGCAATGGCAAGACCAACTGGGGGCGCGGCATTTCAAAATCAAACTCGGCTCACCCTTGGGCATCGAAGCCGATCGCGCCATGTTCGAGGCGGTGCAGGCGACGGCTCCTGACGGTGAATTTAGCGTCGATGCCAATGGGGGATGGGGGTTAGAGGATGCGATCGCCATGGCCGATTGGCTTGCCGATCGGGGGGTGCGTCACTTAGAGCAACCCTTATCCGTGGAAGCTGAAGGGGATTTTGCGGCGTTGTATGCGCGATCGCCCCTGCCCATTTTTGCCGATGAAAGTTGTTTCACCGCCCTTGATATTCCCCGCCTCGCCCCCGTCGTCCACGGCATCAACATCAAACTGATGAAAGCCGGGGGACTCAGTGAAGTGCTCCGGATGATCCACGCCGCCCAAAGCCACAACTTACAGATCATGTACGGGTGCTACGCCGACAGTAGTTTATCCAACGCCGCCCTCAATCAGTTAGCCCCCTACGCCCACTATATCGATCTCGATAGTCACCTCAATCTCCGCGATGATCCCTTCTGCGGCATGACCTACGCCGAGGGGCGTTTACAGCCCGCCACGGCCCCCGGCTTAGGTGTAGAGCGGGTTAGCCCAGAATCAGTTGATTGATTTTTTGGAGCACCTTCGTCATTGATTGGTCAGCATCGGTGATCGTGCAGGTGGCATGGACACAGAGAGAGGACACCGTATCTTGGGACTCGTTGCGATAGTCCACCAGCAGGATCGGCAAGGTGGGATATTGTTGGCGGATGGTGGTAAGACGTTCGAGCCAGAAGGATTCAGCACTGGGGGCGTGGACGTGCAGCACCCAAAGGTTAATTTGGTTATTGGCTAATTGCCGCTGAATTTCGGGCCAGGATTTGGACAGCACGGTACGGAATCCGGCGGTTTGGAGGTATTGGGTTAGGGCGTGGATGAAGCTGTGGGGGGCATGGTGTTCAAGGGGCACAGGAGGGCGCAGCAGTTCATCACTGGCGACCAAAATATTGGGCTGGACGGTGATGCCGGTGGCCACTTGAATGACTTGCAGAAGGGCGGGAATGCTGTCGGTGGTGATGGGGATCAGGCAGGGGCAGACGGTGAGTTCAGGGTGTTGATTCGCGATCGCCGTGGTTTGATTATCCAGGGTGATCAGCGGCGGCACGGTTAAGGCTGGATAGCTGGTGAGCGATCGCAAATACGACCCCGCATTTTGTAACTGTGTCCCATCCAACAACAGCACATCCGGCTTCCACACCCGCGCCAAAATATCCGCCTGCTCAAGATCATCGGCCTCTAAAATTCGGTAATTCACCGGCCCCGTATGGTGGGCAATCTCCCCGCCAAACTCCCGCACAAAGGGAGAATGTCCCTCATGCTGCGGGCTTTCCTGAGCATTCAAATGCAAAATCGTGATATTGCGCGTCTCGCCCCCCAACGCCACTTGGATCTTCAGCAAACTGTCCCGCAGCGGGGCCAACTTCACCGGCAGCGTCAAAAACCCATCCGCCCGATTTTGCTTCGCTTGGTTCTTCTCCGCTCGCGTTGCCGTCACCAACACTGGAATCTTGCAGGTACTCGGATCAGATTTCAACAAGGTCAACACATCCCACCCCGACAGCAACGGCAGCAACGGATTGAGGAAAATAATCCGGGGTTGAATTTGCCGCGCTTTTTCCAGCGCCTCTGTGCCCGATCGCGCAATTAACACCCGATAGCCCAACTGCTGCAAATACAGCGTCAACCCTTCAATATAGTGGGGCACAGCCTCCACAACCATCACCAACTGATTCGGGGTGGGTTGTTGCACCGTCGTCCCATTGGCTTTTTTTGCCGCCCCTGGGGGGGGACTGGGGGGCAGCAGGAGGGTAAAGCGGCTGCCATGGCCCGACTTCGAGATAAAGGAAATATCGCCCCCGTGGGCACGGGCCAAGCGTTGGGTCAAGACTAAGCCCAGGCCCGCGCCTTCAAACTGACGGGTGAGGGGACTTTCCAACTGTTGGAACTTTTGAAAGATCAGATGTTGATCGGATTCTGGAATGCCGATGCCCGTATCCCAGACGGTGAAATCAATCCAGCCTTGCCAGCGGCTCACGGTTAACCCCACTTGACCCGTGGGCGGCGTGAATTTGAGGGCATTTTCCAGGAGGTGGCTGAGCATTTGCCGTAACCGCAACTCATCGGCCACGAGGCCCGTTAGGCCCGGTTCAATGGTGAGGGTAAAGCGGGTTTGTTGGCTTTTTTCTGCGTCGGGGTTATGGCTGCTCACCACTTGAGCGAGGGCCTGGGCGTAGGCGCGATCGCACAGATCCGCCAGTTGCACCGGCTCCGGATTCAGCTTCAGTTGTCCCGTTTCGAGGCGCGTCAGATCCAGAATGTCATTCACCACCCCCATCAACTGCCGTCCACTTTGGTGGATCAACTGAGCATAGCGGCTCTGACGGGGATTCAACGGGCCAAGCTTGGCATCTTTGAGCAGGTTGGACAGCCCCAGCACCGCCGTTAAGGGCGTTTTGAGTTCGTGGGTAATGCAGGCTAAAAACTCATCTTTGAGGCGATTGAGTTGGACTAAATCCGCATTTTTGGCGGTCAATTCCTTACAGAGTTGTCGCTGTTCTGTGATATCCGTCGCCAGCACCAACCGCAGCGACTCCCCCGCATGGGCCAACGGAATCGAGAGGGGAAAGTGAAGGAGCTTCCAAATGTGCTGACGGTCTGAGGCGAGGTTGGGCCCTGAAAATTTGAGGGTGGACACGGTAGCGGTGGTGGTGTTGTCCGGGGTGGGCGACAGCGGCGCAGTCGGGGTAGCGGGCGGACTGTCAAAGCCTGCATTCTCATGGAGAAATTCGGCTTGGGGGTTCACTTGCTGTTGCCACATTTGGTTTTGTTGCAGCACTTGCCCGGTTTCGGTTTCGAGGCGCAGGGGCATCGGGATATAGTCGAGCAGCGTCAGCAAGGCTTCCATGCGTTCGCTGAG
>CAZCWE010000237.1:5389-6958 GCA_964502285.1 uncultured Spirulina sp.
GTCTGCATCCAAGCACACCACCACATCCGTTGTGGTTCCTGAAAACAACCCCAAGAGCGATGTGAGGGTGACCTGTGGCGAGCACACCGGGACTGGGCGGATCAGAGTTTGGAGGTTGGGGCAGGACGTAGGCATAAGGAACGCTTGAGAATACAGCAAGAAAAATCATTTCTCACTGATTTCAAACCCAATGAGAGGTCTACAAACAATTATCTCTATAGATTCAAACGTTAATGGGATTCGCACACAATTAATTACATTTCTTTTCGTCCGTACACGAGAGCTTCGGTAATTCCGAATTCTTAATCTTTGCTCAAGCATTCAGATCTAAATCGTCAAAACCATGACTCTTGAAATGCCGGAAGATTGCCCAGAATTGTGGTGTGAACCTCGCTGTAATCTAGAGAATTCATGAACTCTCTTTCTGGTTGAGATTACTGTCCTGTAAGCCTTCTGTCTTTTCTTGGATTACATCTACTCGCGTTCCTCGGCTGCTGTTCGCATGCTGTTGTACTGGGTTGGTTCGTGGGATTTTCCTGGGCGAATACAGCAGATGTAAACAACAGCAATGGGGGAGATGGCGCTGTATTTTCGTCACTGGAATCCCCCCGCTTGAAAGCGATCGCGAAGATATGTTGATGTGCAAATTACTGAATAGATTCGGAGTAATGATGCTGCGATCGCAATCCCGATCAACCGGCCCCATCCTGCCCCGTCACGATGGATCGCAGTCGGAGCAATGAGGATGCACCAGCCACAAAGGCCGGTTCGCACCGTCGCCGAGAATTTGGCAGCAGGCCGCTAGGCAAGGCGATCGCCAACCCGCTAAAATCGAGGGCAATTCCCATCCACCCCAAGACAGTTTGCCTATGCCCGCGCCTGATCTAACGAGACTCATTGTCAAAGTGTTGCTGGGGGCGGCGGGGATTTCGCTGGTGATTAAATATATCGGCCCCCTCGTCGAAATTGCACCCACCTCAGGAAATGCGATCGCCTTTGTCGCATGGCCCCCCGTCCTGCTTGCCCTCTTCCTCGGTGCTCGGGCCTTGCGTCAACTGCCGCCCGCCTAACCCGTTAAATCATGAAATTTGGTCATTGGTTTGGACTTGTTCTACTGCTGCTTGGGCTGTACGGAGCCTGGCAGGTGCGTCAACTGCTGGTGGTTGTCTTGGGCGCGATTATCCTCGCCAATGCCCTGTCAGGGGTGGTGCGGGGTTTGCAGAAAAATTTTAAATCCCTCGGCCGGGGTCGGGCCGTGATGGCGACGATCGCCCTCTCCCTGGTCTTGATTGTGGGCTTTTTTGGTCTGCTCGTCCCGCCCGTCGTCGCCCAAATCAACCAACTGCCCCAAGAAGTCATGGAGGGCATTGATCGCCTCGGCCCGTGGATTGCCCAATTTGAAGAGCGCTTCAGTCCCCGCGTCTGGGCCCTGCTCCCCGATTGGCAGGACATGGGCGCACAACTGCCCGAACTGGGGAATAACATCCTCGGCGAGGGGTGGACGATTTTTTCTAGCACTTTAGGGGCGATGCTGAATGTCTTACTCTTGACAGCCCTAACCTTGATGCT
>CAZCWE010000238.1:0-6145 GCA_964502285.1 uncultured Spirulina sp.
ACCTTTACCCGATAGCGTAGCAGACCTTCGCTCCTGAACCGGGGGGTATTGCATCCCAGGATTTTGCTTAAGCAGGAATGGCTTCTAGCCAGTTCCCGTTTCGCTCTAATGTGTTAACTCGCCGTCGATTGCATCAGGGCTTTTTTGCGGCTGTCGAATAGTTTTGACATACTCACGGTGATCGTTTCGACGATCGTGGCATCGCAGGCCGCGAGGAAACTTTCGCCACTGAGTTCATCTTTAAAGAATGACTTGGCTTGACCGAGCAACTCACAAATGCGATCGAAGCCCATCACCTTCACCATCAACGTGGTCAGAGGCGAGTTTTTGATGTCGTAGGATGAACTGCTGTAGCGTCCCTTTTCAAGGAGTTCGAGCACTTCACGCTCAAGCGTATTCCGTGGGGGGTGATGGTTGGAAAATTCCGGTAGGAGGTCTTCGAGGGTTTCAATTTGCAGCCCCATGGGATTCAGTTCTCCCATGATCGTCGAGAGAGGGATATTGCGACCAAAGCGCCGCGATAGGGCTTCGAGCACCGCCATCGTAAAGAGCTTGCAGCCGATATAGAGGCGGGCAATTTCGATATTGCGCTCGGCCCGTTCAAGGAGGTTTTGGTAAGTGTTGTCGTTTGGTTCGTTGTGAAATTGCTGGAACACCAGATCCGGCTTCAGGAAATTCATGAAGCCTTCCATTTTTTGGAGGGCGACCCGATATTCATTGACGGTGTAGGAACTGGGGTTTTTCAGGTTGTGGTTCGTTTCCGGCAGCAGGCTCCAGGTGTTGTCGAGGAACCGAGCGGAGCTAGGATTGGCGAAGCTGCCCACGTCACGATTGGCCATGCGGACAGCCTGTTGAACAGCTTGGATCAGTTCGTCGTCGCTGAGGTGGAGTTGATAGTCAGCGTTGGCGGATTTGAGGCGTTCGTAGAGGTGTTCAGCGGGGGTGAGGCCATCAGCGGCGGGACGGAAGGGGATGGTGGTTTCGATGCAGGCGATGATCTTCAGGATTAACCCGGTACTGAAGAAGGGTTCTAAGACTTTGGCACAGACCAGGGCGCTGAGAAATTCGTTTTGTCCGGCGAAGGGGGAGAGTTCTTGGTTGGGGGTGAAGCCAAAGACGCGCATGACCATGTCAAACATGGGGTCATCGGGCAGGTCTTCGGAGCTGCGGATGTAAAGGTGTTCTTTGACTTCCCGGATGAAGGGGACGATGTAGAAGGTGAGGTTGAAGTTAACGGTTTGATCGACTTGGACGTAGACGAGGTCATGGAAAAGGGCGGCGAGGACTTCGATCGCGTTGGCGGAGCCGCCGACTTCAAAGATGTGGTCGGGGGTGTGGAAGTATCGCCAGGGCCCGGTCATGGTTTGGACAATGATTTCGGCGATTTTGGCGAGGTCGCGATCGCTGATGTCTACGTCCAATTGGCGCGTGGCCCACAGGAGCTTGTCGAGGCAAAGTTGATGATCCTGTTCAAAATTCATCCGGACTTTTACTGCACCTTTACTGAACTTAACTGCTATTTTAGCCATCTCTGTCCAGAGATGAATGATTTTTCTTTAGAGAAAATCCGAAGCGATCGCAACAGATGGCTCAAAGCCTTGCGAAATAAGGGGTTGACTGGTTTCGGATTTCAGTCATTTCCTCACCGCAGGGAGCTATTCACCGATCGCATTTCTTTGATTTCGCTTTCGTAACTGTTGATTTTGCCGTTGAGGTCACGAATCCGACGGGACAGAGCACGGGTAATGTTCACCGCAATTTCGGGGGTTTCTTCGATCGCATCGATCAGTTGGAGTTGATTCAAGGTGAGGCAGTCGCAGGTTTCGGTGGTGGTGACGGAGGCGGAACGGGGTTCGGCATCAAAGAGGGCCATTTCGCCGAAGATCGACCCAGCATCGAGGCGCGCAATGTCGCGATCGCCGGAATGGACGCGCACCCGGCCGGAGATCACAATGTAGAGCGATCGCCCCTCTTCCCCCTGCTCAAAAATGGTGTGATTGCTAGGAAAGGAGAGTTCATCCATTGCCGAAGCAAGCTTGACGAGAAATTCGTCGCGTAATTCCTGGAAGATTGAAACGCGCCGAATAAACAGAAGGCGTTCAAAGCTGCTGAGCATGGCGATTTAAAAGAGAATTGCAGATGAACCATCGAAAGGATGAACCATCGAAAGTATAGTTCTATGCCTTACCATTTAACTCCATTTTTAAATGATCCACTTGAGCGGCGACGAGGGGATCGGGATCATTTTTTAAAATGGGCAGTAATTCTAAACAAGTGCGTGGACTCGCGGCCTTGAGGTAGGCGAGGATGGATTCCCGCACAAAACTACTAGGATGACGCAACCCGACGAGGGTGGCTTCACGACTCACCGCCCAGCGTTGCTCGCGGGCGAGGTGGAAACAGCAGGCGAGGGTCCAATCGGACAGGAAGTGGCGGAGGTCAAGGAGTCGCCGCAGCCGCTCGTTGGGGGGCAGGGGATCGTAGGGCATCAGGTCGTTGAGATCATTGAGGCGATCGCGGGTCGGGCGACGTTCCATCACCCGCAGCAGGGCTTGCTTTTGCGGGATATCCAGGGTGTTATCGAGAATTTCTAACCCCAGGGCGATGCTCACTTCAGAATCAGAATCGAGGTTGAGAATGGCGGCCTGAATGGCGCTGAAGGGGTAGAGCAGTTTCATGACCAAGAAGCAGCGATCGAGGACATCCGACTGCATCCCCACCAGGGAATCCCGCAGGAGATCGGCTTCACGGCCGGTAATCGCTTCCGGGGCGAAATCTAACTCAGCACTGAGAATCTGCGTCAGGAGGAAGAGTTCTTGCTCAATTAAGGCTTCTACGCCGCTGCGGCCGATTTGCTCTAGCACCGCCTCAATGCCCTGATCGCCCGGAATTTTGAGGATAATGCGCAGGAGGTTCCGGCGCGACGTGCCCCAACTGGTGAGCAGGTGCTGCACGAGGGTGGCGATCGCATCTTCCGTACCGATTTCCGCCAAGGCCGACCAAGATTGTTGCCGAATAAAATCCGGTTTATGAATATCTTCCGCCACCGAACCCAGCAGTGGAATCGCCCCATCGCCAAGCTTCACGAGGGCCTGTTTTGCTGCGTCACGGGTCGAGCGGTAATATAACCCCTTCAGCAGCGAAGGATAGTAATCAACGAGGGATTTAGTGGCGATCGCCTCCAACAACGCACAGCGCACCCGTGCCGATTCATCCTGCAACAGCACCGGAATATAAAACTGGCTCAGATCCGACGCTTCATCGGCTTCCTGCAGGGCCTGCACACCAATCACCCGGTCTTTTTCCCGGTTAGAGGTAAGCATCCGTTCGAGAGTTGCCGTTGCTTCCTTGCGATCGTCCGTCGTCCCCCGCCGCAAAATCAGCCCCGCCGCCGTCCCCCGCACCATCGCATCCACCCGCTCATTCAAATAGGGCTTCAGGGTGTGGGTTTCCAACTCCGGTTGCGCCAGCCAAATGTAGCGCAACGCCAACGCCAGCACATCCAAACTCGGCTTCGTTTCAATCAACCGCTGCACATAGTTAAGATAATCCGGCTTCGGATAGCTCAACATCGCCTTCATACTCAACAACTGCAAACTCGGCGACAACTTCACCAAACGCGGTGCGAGCAGTTCCCCCGCATTGGGCAGGTCAATCCGTTCCAGCAGTTGAATACACGATCGCTTATCCTCATCCGGTGTCTCTTGATCCAACGAATCAATAATCGCCCGCTTGAACGCCTTCAGATCCACCGAGCCAAACCCCAGGCGGCCATTTTCCGCACTCTGCACCAGCAAACTCACATAGCTTTGCCGCAACAGCAACGCACTGGCCGCCCACACCATGGAAAACAGCACGATCGCCACCACAAAGATCCCCCCCTGGGTGACCCGCGCCGCCTCCTCCGACATCCCACTCAACAGCCGTTCCAAGATCCAGACCGTTGACAAAATCCCCAACCCCGTCAGCCCTGTGGACAAGGGTTCGGCGATCCCCTGCACCTGGGTCTGGATATCACTGCGAATCTCAGCGGGCAACGGCTGGAACAAAAACGGTTCAATCCCCGCGATCAGGGTATAGCGCAGCAATTCATCAAAAAACTTGAGGACAATCACCCCGAAAAACAACACCTGGGCACTGTCAATATCAAAGCCCCCCAGATTCGTCACATCAAAGAAGATCGTCATGAACCCCAAGATCGACAGGGACACCGGCAAAAACATCGCCGCCACAAACACCCCCAACCGTTCCACCGCCCGACTCGACACAAACCACTGGGTCGCCAGTTCGCAAATCCCTAAAAATCCGGAGAAAATCCCCAAAAATCCAGCAATTTCATCCGTATTCGGATAAACCCGCTCTAACTCGCCTAAATACTGAAACTCGACGAGCAAAAAGAGCAGTTCCCCCAGGACAAAGAATGAGAACAAGGGGATGATATAGCGGCGCAACGTGCCCCCGGTGCGGCGGGAAGAGTAGTTGGTTTGCAGTTCGTCGAGTTCGCGGACGGGGGTATCGGGAAAGGCTTGTTTATAGCGATTGCTGAGGTAGAGGGGCACGCCGCCGCCGAGCAAAATCATCAGCGAAGCCGCGAAAATCACGTTTTTCAAACCGATGAAGATAATCAAAATCGGCAGGGAGAACCCCGACACCACATCCCCGACGAGCAACCCGCTGGAGATGATCGGATAGGTGCGCTTAATTTCGCGGATGTTGAAGAGTTGGTTGGCGGCGACTTGGGAGTTGAGGTCGTTGAGAATTTCTTCGGCATCCATCCAGAGGCGGAGGACGAAGACGGTAATCAAGACGAGCACGCCGTTGGTGGTTCCCAGTTCTAGCCCGGTGCGGAAGAGGAGCAGGGGTAGGGACATCAACAGGGCGATGACGATGAAGACCTGTTTGAGGGGGAAGTTATTTTGCAGCCACGAGTAGATGAAGCCGAGGCCGGAGCCCATCAGCGCACTGGCAACATAGATCAGGGGCAGGCCTTCGGCTCCGAAGCGTTCGAGGAAGAGGGCGATCGTGCATTGTTCGAGCCAGAGCAGCCCCACCGAGGTGATGGTGTAGAAGGAAAACATCAAAAAGGTGCGCTCTCCCTCCTCCGGTCGGAGGTTGACCACTTTGAGGAGTTGTTGTCGCCAATCTCCTTTGTTCCGAACGCCTTTGGACGATTTCATGGTGGGTTGCTCTGGTAGATCACAAAACGTAGACCGGCGATCGCACTCCCCCAGCGTCACCGCGAGAAACTGCGATCGCGCTTATTTCTTGGGAGAAAGCAACATCATCATATTCCGTCCCTCCCGTTTTGGGGCTTGCTGGAGTTCGGCCACCCCTTCGAGGTCTTTCGCCATCCGGTTGAGCAACGCTTCGGCCAAGTTGGCATGTTGAATTTCTCGGCCCCGGAAGGTGATCGTTGCTTTGACCTTATCCCCCGCCTTGAGAAAGCGAATCGCGCTATTCACCCGCACTTGGTAGTCATGCTCTTCGATTTTGTAGCGCATTTTGACTTCTTTGACATCGGCGGTGTGCTGCTTTTTACGGGCTTCACGAGCTTTCTTTTCCTGCTCAAATTTATATTTGCCGTAGTCCATAATCCGGCACACCGGCGGATCGGATTTATCACTGACAAGCACTAAATCTAACTCTCGCTCTTCAGCAAGACGACGGCCTTCCTCGGAGGAAATAATTCCGACCTGGGCTCCGTCAGTGTCAATCACACGAATTTGGGGGTAGCGGATGCGCTCGTTGATTTGCGGCACATCTCGGCGGGTTCGTCTATCTTTCACAGGTTGTGTTTCAGGCTAGTTGACGGTCTGTAATGAATAAATTTCTAGAATGCGAGTCTTCAGTTTACCCGCCATTGTACCGACTCTCTAGGGATTTCGTACCCTGTTAATTTTTTGCAACGCTTCGGCCAGGGGAATGAGCTGAAAGTGGGGGCCAGGCATGATGTTGAGGGGCTTCCGTGGCTAGAATGGAGGGCAGTGCTAAGAGGGGATGAGGATGGGGGTTGCCAAGACACGAGATGAACAAAGCTACTGGGAGGCCAAACTGGGCCCGCAGCGGGATTGGATTTGGCGAGGCTGGCCGGTGCGCTATTCAGTGTCACGGGTAGGTCAGGATCAGGGCCAAGCGCCGCTGCTGT
>CAZCWE010000238.1:6155-6938 GCA_964502285.1 uncultured Spirulina sp.
AATGGAGTGTCATCCGCTATATCACCTTGCCGATGATGCGCCGGACGATGCTGGTGTGGTCGCTGCTGAACATCAGCATATTCGGTGTCGCGGCCGAGTCAGGATCACGGTTATGCGCCGCTGGTGTTGATCCATGGCTTTGGGGCAGCGGTGGAACATTGGCGGCATAATGTGCCGGTGTTGGGGCGCGATCGCACCGTCTACGCCCTCGATCTCCTCGGTTTCGGCGGCTCCCGCAAGGCCAGCACCCCCTACACCCTCGATCTGTGGGTGGATCAGCTTTATCAATTTTGGCGACTCATGATTCAACGCCCCATCGTCCTGGTGGGGAATTCCCTCGGTTCCCTGGTCTGTGCGCGGGCCGCTCAACTCCATCCGGACATGGTGCAGGCCGTGGTCTTGATTAATCTGCCCGATGTCTCCCTGCGCCAAGCCGCCATCCCCCCCGCCCTGCGCCCGCTGGTGAACGGCCTCGAATCCTTCTTCGCACCGCCCCCATTGATTAAGTTGATCCTGCGGGTGGTGCGACGACCGGCGATGATTCGGCGCTGGGTCAAGCTGGCTTACCCTGACACCACCGCCGTCGATGATGAATTGGTGGCGATTTTGTCGAACCCGGCCTACGACGTGGGGGCCGGGGATACCCTCGTGGCCCTGTCGAAATCCCTGCGCCAGCCCCAGTTTTCCCCACCGATGCGGGAGGTGATCGCAGCGTTGACCCAACCGAGCTTATTGATCTGGGGGGAGTGCGATCGCATGGTTCCTTTCACCCTGTCGCAACAA
>CAZCWE010000239.1:0-6856 GCA_964502285.1 uncultured Spirulina sp.
ATCGTGATTTGAAGCTGCGGGTGCAACAGGTGGCGGATGCGGTTCCGTTGGGGGTTGGGACACAACAGGCGAATGGTTTAGAGATTATTGACCTGCTGGGAGCCGCTGGCGATCGCACGGCGACGTTTAATTTGTTCCGGGAGGCGACGTTTAATAATACGGTGGGGCTGTACCGGATTGATGATGTGAACGGGAGGGTGGGTGAGTTGCTGCCAGGGGCGGCGGGGTATGCGCGGGCGGCGATTGAGAACCGAGTCTCCGGGATTAATTTGGCAGTCGGGAATGGCGCGACGGCGAGTGCGAGCGGGAGTTTGACCGGCGGGGAATTGTATGCGCCGTTTATTGTGGTGGATTCAAGTATTGAGGCATATCTGTCGGGGAGTGGGGGTCAGGCGTACTTTAGCTATGCGTCCGCGAATTCGGATGGGGTGGATCATGTGATTCTGTTGGGGAATAATACCTTTGGGTTTGAGGATCTCGTCGGTGGGGGCGATCGCGACTTTAACGACCTGATTTTCCAAGTGGATATTGTCTAACTAAGGTGGGGCGGTGCGAAATAGAAGCTGCCCATCCTGAAAGACCAACAGATCAATGCTCAACGGCCCGGCAGTGTAGGTGTCTGTACTCACCACCGCTTGAATCTGCTCGAAGGGTTGGCGGGTGCTTTCGAGCCATTCCACAAGGTTGGCAAAGGTGCGCACAGAACCGTCACCGATTTGAATATCCCCAATCACCCCAGAACGCCGCGCTCGGAATTGGGCAGCGGCCAAGAGTGTATCGAGGCGGGCGCGAACTTGGGCGGTGGTCATCACGTCGGAATCTACGGATACCGTGGCGATCGCTTGACCCGCTTCAAAAATTTGTTGATTGGGAACCGCATCGGCAAAGACAAAAACCGATTGCTCTTGTTCGACAAAATTACCCGCCGACAGAATCCGCACCACATAATCTTGCCCATCTTGGATTTGTTCAGCGAGTTGGCTGACTTGGGCTTGGCTGATCTGGACGACGCGATCGTCAACGGTGTCGCCGTTGAAGGGGCGAGTGGCTTCGATCGCCCGCCGATTCGCTTGGCTCAACAGTTGATCAATGGCGAGATAGGCACTGTTGGGGTCAACAATGCGTAACACAGCATAGCTGAGGACTTCACCCCGCACGAGGGCAACATTGCCCTGGCGCAGGGCTTGGTAGTCTTGGTAGAACTGTTCGAGGGTGGCGACCTCTTCGCGTAAAAAATTGAGTTGTTTCGTGAGGTCTTCTAGGGTGGCTTCGCGATCGCTCAACACCTGATCCCGTTGGGCAATTTCACCATCAAGCTCCCGAATCATTCCATCCCGGCTACTGATTTCCGACTGGAGGCGGCCCTGTTGGGCTTGGAGGGTACGAAACTGGATCGCCCGTTGGCGCAGGACTTGGTCTTGGCTGGCGATGCGGTCGTCGCGATCGCGCACCTGTTGCTGGAGCCGAGGAATTTGGCCCAGGAGGCGTTCCCGTTGCGCCCGGAGCACCTCCACTTCGGCGGAGAGGCGTTTGGCTTGGGCCGTCATACTCGCGTAGCGGCGTTGTACCTCGCGGAAACTGCGTTCGATGCGGCTCCGTTCTAGCCTCGCATCTTCGAGTTCGTCATTAATACTCGTCCGCTCGGCACTGATTTCGTTGAGATTACTTTGGGCGATTCGCAGTTGCCGCCGGATCGCATCGAGGCGAAAGACACCATCCCGCAATGATTCACTGAGGACAAAGAGGATCATCAGACTCAAGGCTGAAATCAAAACCCCCGTGATCACGGTGATGACCGTGGCCGTATTCCGAGGGCGGAGCTTGAACAGACGCAGGCGGGCTTTACCAACTTTCGTGCCGATACGATCGCCCAACACTGCCAGGACTCCCCCCAACAGCAAAATGGCGACAATAAGGACGTAAGCACTGGTCATTCTGAATGCGATTCACAACAGGGATAGGATGCACTGATACCCTACCAAACAATCATCGTTTTAGCGGAGTTTCAGGGCTTGCGATCGCACGATCAGGTGAATTGCTGGCTGAGGGCCACCGGATTATGCACAGTAATTTTCTTTTTGTGGATCGAGATCATGTCCTCTTGGCGCAAATCGCCCAACAGCCGCGTCACCGTCACACGGGTTGAACCGATGGCTTCGGCGATCGCTTGATGGGAAAGTTTGAGATCAATCCGAATCCCGTCGGGTGTCGGTACACCGAAATCCCGGCAGAGAATCAACAGAAAACTCACCAAGCGCGATCCCATATCCCGGTGCGCTAGGGTTTCAATCATCATCTCCGTTTGGAGAATGCGCGAGGAGAGACCCTGTAACATCAGCATCGAAAGTTCAGGGTTTTCCTTGAGGGATTTTTGTACCTGATCAATGGGTGCAGAAAGCAATTCGACAGGCGTAAACGCGACGGAATGGTAGAACCGATCTGAATGCTGCCCGGTGATCAGCGACAGGACACCAAAGACACTATTTTCCCGCAGCAGCGCGACCGTAATTTCTTCACCCGCTTCATACACCCGCGACAGTTTCACCGCTCCTTTCAGCAGAAAATAGACCCGTTCAGCCGGGTCGCCCGGAAAAAAGATCGTTTTCCCGCGCTCAAAGCTTTCTACAACGGGAGGAAACACACCTCCCCCCACCTGACGAAACACGGAAATCAACGATTTTTCTTGCGGAAAAGAAAGTTCCATTAACACTTAATGAGTTGATGATGAGTGATGACAAATTGTGAGGGGACTGTCTTGATTCCCGTCACAGCTTGAATCACTAAATTTTTCAGACTTTAGTATAGATGCTTTCAACCTAGCATGTCGCCACTCTTTCGCCAATCGGGTGGATTCTCAGAAGAGAGATTCGGCGGCGGCGCAGTGTTTTTTGAGGGTATCGAGGGGGAGGGGGCCGTGGAGATGCTGCCAGGGCAGGATGCGATCGCGCTCCCAGGTGTCATGCACCGTATCCTGTAGGGGGGGCAACGTGCCGCGCAGGGTTTTAAAGGCGCGTTTATAACTGCCGACGGAATCGCCATAATGGCGCGTCAGTTCGAGCAGCGGCGTGAGGCGGCGATCGCCCCGTGCGATCAAGGCTTGAATCACCGACCAGTTATAACTTTCGGGTCGAAAGTCGAAGCCCTGCGATCGCAATCCTTTTTGCAGATGTTTTAACCGTTTTTGGCTGTCCGGATTCACCCCATACCACTGAAACGGCGTGTGAGCTTTCGGCACAAAGGTGCTACAGCCGAGGGTGAACCGGAGGCGGGGGGCGGTGGTTTTCAACGCTTTCGCCATCGCGAGGGTGTCGTCCACATCGGCCCCGGTTTCCCCCGGTAGCCCCACCATGCCGTAGAACTTCAGCGCCTTCAGTCCCCCAGCGGCGGCATTGGCGGCGGCCTGTTGGATTTCGGCGTTGGTGAGTTTTTTGTTGATAATTGCCCGCAGCCGCTCGGAGCCACTTTCGACGGCGATCGTCAGCGATCGCGTCTCCCGTGCCGCCAACGTCCGCGCCAACTGTTCCGTCACCGTATTCGTCCGCACCGAGGCAATACTTAACCGCACATCAGCATAGGCGGGCTGACTCAGGTAGTCCAACAGGGTGCTAAATTCCGGGTGTTGCGTCACCGATGCCCCCAACAACCCCAGCCGCCGCGTCACCTGTAACCCCTGCTCAATGGCGGGAATTAATGAACCCGTGAGATCCGCCGTCCGAAAGGGCAAGGTGAGGTAACTGGCCAGACAAAAGCGGCACATTTCCGGACAACTGCGCACCACTTCCACCATGTAGATATTTTCCCAGGCGGCTTTTTCCGTGACGACCGTGGAGGCGGATAGGGTATTGCTGCGATAGGTTTGTTTTTCGACGATCGCAGGAATATCGGCATCCATGGGGGTAATGGCCGCGATCGGCCCGTCGGGATCGTGGTAGCTGATGTGGTAGAGGCTGGGAATATACAGGCCGGGGACTTGGGCGAGGTGGCGCAGTTGCGTGGCGCGATCGCACCCCCGCACCTCCTGATACGCATCGATAAACGGATCGAGCACCGCCTCCCCATCCCCCAACAAAATCACATCAAAAAACGCCGCAAAGGGTTCCGGGTTCGCCGTCAACACCGGCCCGCCCCCAAACACGAGGGGATGCTCATTCTCCCGCTCCGCCGTATGCAGCGGAATCCCCAACCGCTCCAAAATCGTCAAGATATTGCCATAGTCCAACTCCCAGGACAGGGAAAACCCCAACAATTCCGGCGCTGAGGGTAACGGCTCCTGCACGTCCAAAAAATATCGCCGCACATCCACATCCGCCCGCAGCGCAAAACTCGCCCACACCAACTGATAGCCCAAGCTCGTGATCCCGATCGTGTAGTCGTTGGGAAAGGCGAAAATCAGGGGAATCGCGTCATCATCTGGGGCGGTGGGGGTAAAGAGGAGACGTTCTTGATCAAAGGGGGTCATGGGCGACGGGTGACAATAGTTCCGGGAAGGCGATCGCTCCCCGCACCGTTATCCTAACCTGGACGATGGAACAGGCGCGATCGCTCAGCTTCGGAAAGTGGCGAGAATTTTCTGAGCAAGGTAAGCGAGGATCAGGACGAGGACAGCGATCGCATTGCCCAAGGGTGCGATCGCCCCCAAAATACACCCCAACAGCCCGATCAGCACCCCATCCGCGATCAACACTGGGCCGCGTTGCGCGATCGTATAGTCCCCCGCTTGTACCGTTCCATCGGGCTGCCTCACCCATTGCACAGGCGCGAGGCAGTGAAACCACAGTTGACTGCTAAACACGACGATCATGCCCACGACCGGCCAACGGATCGCGCCATAAAACCCGATTAATTCCCACAGGATAGTGCTGATCGTCACGGTGTCGAAGCGGGACAGGCGAGGATCAGCAGTGGTGTGTTGGGCCTGTTGGCTGTACATGAGATCCACCCAGGCCATGCGGGCTTGATCGATGCCCAGGAGGACGAGGGCGAAGCGCACGAGGGTGGTACTCAGGTGCGCCGGGTTGAGACTGCCGAGGGCAATCCCGCACAGGGCGGGGGTAAAGAGGAGGGCGATCGCAACTCCGGCGCGGTGCGGTTTCATCGCGTTTTCCATGTCCCCCCAGTCGTTTGCTGACAAAAAACCCGCTTAAGATGAATCCTAAGCAGGTTTTGAATGGGTAAGGAGAGACTCGAACTCTCACGACCGAAGCCGCCACATTTTGAGTGTGGTGCGTCTACCAATTCCGCCATCCGCCCTTAGATGACACTCGAGGATTATACTGCGAAACGTCACGGTTTAGCAAAGTTTGGTATTCCGGGCTGTTGAACCAGCGGTCAATTTCGCGAGCTCGTAAGACTGGCAACGGATGGGTCAAATCTTGGGTGCGAATCTGTTTGATAATTTCGCCTGTTTCCGAGGCCACTGCAGCATCATAGGCCCGCGCCTGATCGAGAAAAGCCTCCACATTGAGTTGCGCGGAGAGACTGGGCGAGCCTCCGGACAGTTTCATCAACAACGAGGCGATGGTCTTGGCATCTTGGACTACGAGTAAGGCGGCGCGATCGCAGGTGAACTCAGCGCAGCGCACCCATTCCATAATTTGCGTTTGAAACGTGGGCACCAGCAACTCGGCAAAGGGTAGCTGACTCGCCGCCAACGTAATCAGGTTAGCCAGGGTGAGATACACGCTGTGGTCACATTTGAGATGTCCCAGTTCATGACCGATGACGGCCTGAATTTCAGCGGGGTTAAGTAACTCAATCAGCGCCGTGTGAATGACGATGAATGGCTGCTTCCCCCGCATGGCAAAGGTGTAGGCATTCGGGACGGGGTGCTGGCGGATGTAGAGTTGCGGCACGTCGAGGTCGAGGATTTTGCAGGCCTCTAGCAGTAGCTCATGTAGGTGGGGCAGCTGGCGATCGCTCACCAACACGCTGGAAGAAATATTGTCGAGGTAAAACACCTGCTCAGCGACTGGCCCCAATGCCGTCCGCACCACCATATCGAGCCCCGGCAACTGGCGTAGGGTCGTCGTCGCATTGAGATCCAACGGGTGCCGAAAGTGGTCAGCTTTCAAGCCAGTTAAGACAGTCTTTTGAGCGGTGGTGTCCATTGCGGGGGGATGACTTACAGAGCATTGCCTACCACTGTAACGAAATTCGTTGATCGCTAGCGGTGGCAGCGGCTGCCATTAGGCGGGTTGGAAGTAACGCCGCACGATATCCACAATGCGCTGAGCCGCCTGGCCATCGCCAAAGGGGTTCACCGCCTGGGCCATGGCATCGTAGGCGGTGGGGGATTTCAACAACTCCAGCGCGGCGTCAGCGATCGCGGTGGCCTGGGTCCCGATGAGTTTGGCCGTACCTGCCGCGATCGCTTCGGGGCGTTCCGTTGTCTCCCGCAGCACCAGGACCGGTTTGCCCAGCCCCGGCGCTTCTTCTTGCAAGCCGCCCGAGTCCGTCAGTAACAGAGTGCAGCGCTGCATCGCCCCGACTAATTGGGCGTAATCCAGGGGCTCCGTCAAAAAGACGCGGGGATGCTCTCCCAGGGCGATCGTCAGCGGTTCCCGCACGGTGGGGTTGCGGTGCAACGGCAGCAGCAGTGCCGTATCAGGACACTGATCGAGAATTTTCAAAAAGCCCTGGGCAATATCGTGCAAGGGTTCGCCCCAGTTTTCCCGGCGATGCACGGTCGATAGCAGGACGCGGTGTTGCGACCAATCTAATCCAGGAATCGAACAAGGGGGATTTTGGGCGGCAACTGCCAACAAAGCGTCAATCACGGTATTGCCCGTGTGGTGAATATCGCCGACCACGCCTGACTTTTTCAGGTGGCCGACGGCGGTATCGGTGGGGGCAAAAT